>NZ_AP023272.1:797500-907500 GCF_013426735.1 Agrobacterium vitis | reverse complement strand
CCTTTGCCGATTGGGGACGCTGGGTCGTTGCTTATGCACCGGTATTTGCCATTGAGGCATGCATCACGTTTATCATCGTGCTCGGCGTACAGCGGATACGGCACCTTCGCGTGACCAGCCAGATCACCGAGATCGACCGTTTGACCTTTGCCTGAGATCAGCGCAGTTTAAGAGAATGGGAAGCGCGCGTGCGATGGCCGCGCGCTTTTTTCTTTGAAAATCCCACCGCGATGGGTTAGGCGCGCTAGGACTGCATCATGTAGAGAGCAGCCGGTTGGAATGTTCATGACGGGTTTGAGCAATAAAATTGACTTACGCGCTTGAACCAGATCACCAACGCGAGATGGCAGCGACATAAAGGGGCCAAGCGATGCGCATTTTGAAAGAAGCTTTTTTTTCCGAGCTTCCCAACTATTATCGCGGCAAGGTCAGAGAAAATTACGATCTGCCCGATGGCAGTCGTATCATTATATCGACAGATAGGTTGAGCGCTTTCGACCGTATCCTGGCTTGCATCCCTTATAAAGGTCAGGTCCTGACGCAGACGGCGCGCTACTGGTTTGAACAGACCGCCGATATTTGCCCCAACCATGTCATTGCCTATCCCGACCCTGCCATTGTCATCGGCAAGCGCCTGACGATCCTCCCCGTGGAAGTGGTGGTGCGCGGCTATCTAGCGGGCACGACCGGAACGTCGATCCTGACGCTTTATAAGAAGGGGCAGCGAACGATGTATGGCATGACATTGCCGGACGGCATGCGTGACAATCAGAAGCTGCCGCAGGCGATCATTACACCGACCAGCAAGGAATTCGACGGTGGTCACGATGCACCACTCACACCCGCAGAAATTATCGATAACTGCCTGCTGACGCCTGATCAATGGCAGCAGCTTTCCCAATACGCGCTGGCTCTTTTCGCTCGCGGCCAACAGAAGGCTGCCGAACGCGGCCTTATTCTCGTCGATACCAAATATGAATTCGGCACAGACGAAGCAGGTAACATCCTTCTGGCTGATGAAATTCACACGCCAGACAGTAGCCGTTACTGGATTGCTGAGACTTATGAACAGGCCTTCGCCCAGGGAACCCGGCCGGCCAGCTTCGACAAGGACTTCGTACGGTCATGGGTGGCGGAACGATGCGATCCGTATAAGGACGACATTCCAGAAATTCCACAGGACTTGGTCGAGGCAACCTCCAAAGTGTATATCCAGGCCTATGAGGCCATTACAGGATTGACGTTCCAGGCCGATGATTCCGGTGAAACGCCGTTTGATCGCGTGAAAGCAAATCTCTTCTCCTATCTCGACCGGCGCTGACGATCATGACAGCGCCAAAAACCACTGGCAAGCCCACCGGACGAAGCGCTGGCAAGCGGGAACCATGCCGCCCGCGCAGGTCACGTCGTCCGGCGGCCGAAACGCGCCAGGAAATCCTGCGGGCGGCGGAGGAACTGTTTCGCCAGCGCGGGTACCAACAGGTGGCGATGGCGGATATCGCAGCAGAGCTGGAAATGTCTCCGGCCAATGTATTCAAGCATTTTCATTCCAAAACCGCTCTGGTCGATGCGATCGCGACAGCCCATCTCGAAAAACTAATGGCCGGGCTCGCTGACTTGGAACTGCTTCCTTCACCTCAGATGAAATTGCTGCAGATGGCCGAGCAGCTCCTGACCAAACTGCTGCAGGACGTTTGCGACAATCCGCACCTGTTCAAAATGATCGTGCTGACCACCGATCTGGAACTCACCGCCGCCGATCTCTACAGGGAAAAGATTTGCGCAATTTTCGAAAACATCGTCCTTGAAGGCGTGGCGACGGGCGACTTTTTCGTAACCGATCCACATCATACTGCATCCGTCATTGCCACCGCTTTGGAAGGGGTTATCCATCCCCTTTCAATCACGCGGGAAAAGCCCGAGATTCTCCATATTCGCTGCCGGGATCTGATTGGCCTGGTGACTACCGCACTGCAAAATCCACTTGCAAAGTGACGGTTGTTAATTTACGTCACGAGATACGCCGTTTGTAGGCAGGCCGTGTCCTTGATGCCATCGCGCAAAAAACATCGGCCGATAGAGCGGTTACGGAATGTTATTGTCTTGTGATGATTTTCTTTTACTGAAACTGTCAGAACAAGACTATCTCGTAAATTAGGACCTGCGCATGGCCAGACATCTCACCCTGTCATCCATTATTCTCGTGGCGGCAATTGCGCTGAGCGGATGCAGCGATGACGGGAAAAAGCAAGCCGGCGGCCCGGGGGGGCCAGGGGGTCCCGGCGGTGAAAGACCGCCAAGCCCAGTCAGCGTTCTCGCGATTAAAAAATCCACCGCACCGCTGACGACCATATTGTCGGGCCGTGCAGAAGCTTTCCAATCCGCTGACATTCGTCCACGGGTCGGCGGCGTGATCAAGGAAATTGCCTTCAAGGAAGGCAGCTTCGTCAAGGCTGGCGATCTGCTTTATAAGATCGACGAGGATACCTATAGGGCTTCATTGGATGAAGCCAAGGCGACCTTGGAAAAGTCTGAGGCGAGCGTACCGGCTGCCCAGGCAAATCTTCAGCGCTATGAGCGTCTGGCCAATACCGGTGCATCGCAAAAAGAATATGAAGACGCCCAAACGACGCTGCTCCAGGCAAAGGCATCCGTGTCTGAATCGCGCGCTTCTCTTCAGACCGCGCAGATCAATCTGGATCTGACATCCGTGAAGGCGCCTTTCGATGGAGTCACATCGGCAACCAATTATTCGATCGGCAACGTGGTCACGGCCAGCCAGACAGAATCGTTGATGACTCTGCGGCAGATTGATCCCATCTATATCTCCCTGAACGAATCCAGCGTTAATCTCCTGCGTCTGCGCGCCGCCATCGCCGCCAGCAATCTCAAGCGCAACGGCAACAAGGCGGATGCCGAGACGACCGATATCCGGCTGACGATGGAGGACGGCACTGAATATCCGCATGTCGGCAAGATCGACATGTCCGAAATGGCGGTCAGCACCTCAACCGGAACAGTGACCATTCGTGCATTGTTCGATAATCCTGACAATCTCATCCTGCCCGGCATGTATGTCCGCGCTACGATCACCGTTGGCGAAGAAGACGGTTATCTCATTCCTCAGCGCGCTGCCAGCCGCAATGCCAATGGCGACCTGACCGCCAAATTCGTAAACGCAGACAACAAAGTTGAGACCCGGACATTCCGCAGCAGCAAGCTGTCTGGCAACAACTGGCTGGTGAATGACGGCATCAAGGAAGGCGACCAGTTGATCCTCGATGGCTTCCAGTCGATCACCGACAACGCCACGGTCAAGCCGGTCCCATCGGAAATCGACTCTAAGGGCTTTGTTATTGCGCCGGCAGCAGACAAGACTGCAACGGAAGCACCGAAATCATGATGTCAAAGGACATCTCCTGTAACATCGTGATCAGGAATTAACTCATGTCAAAATTCTTCATACGGCGACCGATTTTCGCCTGGGTGATCGCAATCGTGATCATGCTTGGCGGCGGGCTGGCAATCACCAGCCTGTCGATTTCGCAATACCCGGAAATCGCACCACCATCCGTAAAAATCAGCGCCACCTACACAGGTGCCAGCGCCGATACCGTCAAGAAGACCGTTACTCAGATCATTGAAGACGGAATGACAGGGCTGGATGGCCTGACATATATGACCTCTTCTTCGACGTCTGGATCGTCATCCATCACGTTGACCTTCGACAACAGCATTGATCCGGACATGGCTCAGGTCCAGGTCCAAAATAAGTTGCAGTTGGTGGAATCGCAATTACCGTCAACGGTACAGAATAACGGCATCGAAGTGACGAAATCGACTTCCAGTATTCTGTTGGTCGGTGCCCTCGTCTCCACGGATGGCAAGCGCACATCGGCGGACCTCGGCGATATCTTTTCCGCCCAGATTGAAGACCAGGTGAAACGCCTGGAAGGTGTCGGCAATATCAATGCCTTCGGCTCCGCTTTTGCCATGCGCGTCTGGCTTGATCCGTTCAAATTGCGCAAGTTTCAGCTGACACCTGCGGATGTCACCTCAGCCATTGAAGCACAGAATACCCAGATTTCGGTTGGCTCGGTCGGCGGTCTACCTGCCGTGGAAGGACAGCAAATCAACGTCACGATGACAGCTCAGAGCCAGCTGACCACGGTGTCGGATTTTGAGCGGATCATTCTGAAAGTCGATACCAGCGGTGCCAATGTCCGCTTGAGCGATGTGGCCCGGGTTGAAATCGGCCAGGAAAGCTACACCTCCACATCCCGCTCGAACCGTCAGGCGGCATCCGGCTTCGCGGTTAACCTTGCAACGGGAGCGAATGCTCTCGATACGGCCTCCCGTGTGAAGGCCAAGCTGGCGCAGATTGCTCCGGCATTGCCTCAGAATGTCAGCATCATCTATCCTTACGACACCACGCCTTTCGTATCACTTTCAATCGAAAAGGTCGTTCATACGCTGATTGAAGCCATCGTCCTCGTCTTCTTCGTGTTGTTGATCTTCCTACAGAACCTCCGGGCGACATTCATTCCGATGATCGCCGTGCCTGTCGTTTTGCTCGGTACGTTTGGCATTCTGGCGCTGACGGGATATTCGATCAACACACTGACCATGTTCGCCATGGTGCTTGCCATCGGCCTTCTCGTTGATGATGCCATCGTCGTGGTGGAAAATGTCGAACGCATCATGACCGAAGAGGGCCTGCCACCCCTGGAGGCGACCCAGAAATCCATGGGTGAAATCACTGGCGCCATCGTCGGCATCGCCCTGGTGCTGACAGCTGTGTTCGTTCCCATGGCGTTTTTCGGTGGCTCGACCGGCATTATCTATCGTCAGTTTTCGGTCACCATCATTTCGGCGATGCTGCTTTCCGCAGTTGTCGCACTCGTCCTGACACCTGCGCTTTGCGCGACGATACTGAAACCGATAGACAAGAGTCATAGGAAGACGACCGGTCCAGCCGCGTGGTTCAATCGCAATTTCGACCGCACGACCAATGGCTACGTCTGGTCCATTGGTCACCTGCTGAGGCGCCCGCTCCGGCTTCTGTTGATATTCGCGGTACTGGTCGGCGGTTGCGCCTGGCTGTTCCTGCGCCTGCCCTCCTCCTTCCTTCCGCAGGAAGACCAGGGCGTGCTGATGACGATCGTCCAGCTTCCAAATGGCTCGACCTCGGCGCAGACGGGCGAAGTGATGAAAAAAGTTGAGGATTACCTGCTCGACAAGGAAAGCAGCGTTGTCGATTCGGTTTTCGCCGTCAATGGTTTCAGCTTCAACGGAAGCGGCCAGAACTATGGCCTGGTTTTCGCCAAGCTGAAGGATTTTGATCTGCGCAAGAAGCCGGATATGGCCGCAAGTGCCATTGTCCAACGAGCGATGGGTTATTTCATGACCATTCGTGAAGCGCAGGTCTTTCCGATTCTGCCACCAGCCATTCAGGGCATGGGCAATTCCAGCGGTTTTTCCTTGTATCTCGTCGATAACGGGAACCACGGCTCGGAAGCACTGTCGATCGCTGCAAAACAACTGCTGGCTCAGGCCAATAGCAGCGGCGTTATAACCGCCATGCGCCCGAACGACCGCGATGAGGAAAGTCAGGTCAAGCTTATTCTCGACCAGGAAAAACTGAGCGCCATGGGCGTGACGATTTCCGACGCCAACTCAATGCTGACGACCATTTTCGCCGGCACCAATGTCAATGACTTCACGCTGAACAACAAGATCAAGAAGGTCTATGTCCAGGCCGATGCACCCTACCGCATGCAGGCCGAGGACATAAAATATTGGGATGCCCGCAATTCGAGCAATGAGATGGTCCCCTTCTCATCGTTCACGGACGCAAAATGGGTGAACGGGCTTCCTTCGATTTCGGCTTTCAACGCTGTCACCGCCTTCTCGCTCGACGGTTCTGCGGCACCCGGCGTCAGCTCCGGCGACGCAATGAATGAAGTAGAACGTCTGGTTTCCAAGATGGAAGGCGGCTACACCGTCGCTTGGCAGGGCATCTCCTATCAGGAAAGACTGTCAGGCTCGCAGGCGCCCTTGCTCTACGCCTTGTCGGTGTTGATCGTCTTCCTATGCCTGTCGGCACTCTACGAAAGCTGGTCGATCCCCTTCTCAGTGATCATGGCCGTACCGATCGGTGTTCTTGGCGCCGTTGCGGCAGCAACTTTGATGGGGCAGGACAACGACGTCTACTTCAAGGTCGGGCTGCTTACCACAATCGGTCTGGCGGCAAAGAACGCAATTCTGATCGTCGAGTTCGCCAAGGAGCGGCAGGAACACGGATTAAGCCTGATGGATGCGACCCTGGAGGCGGCAAGACTCCGTCTTCGGCCGATCATCATGACATCACTCGCCTTCATTCTTGGTGTCGTTCCGCTGGCAATTGCCACTGGCGCAGGCTCTGCAGCGCAGAATGCGATCGGCATCGGCGTACTCGGTGGTATGCTTTCTGCAACACTGCTGGGAATTTTCTTTGTTCCATCCTTTTTTGTCATTGTCAGACGCGCTTCAAACCGTGCAAAAGCCAAAGAAGAGCTGTTACAAGCTGAGCAGAAACGATAGGTTAAGAAACAGTTGCCGCGCCCAATAAAAGCGCGGCATTTTCGAGATTGTGGCGGTCGCGGCCCATTGCTTGCTCGGCGCGCCTTCGGATTGAAACAGGGATAGAATAGATGGTCTCCGTACGCTTAGCTGCGCCCTTTGCAATGCTGCTTCTGTCAGGTTGCGTGATGGGGCCCGAGCACAGCCCGCCACAAACCGCACTTCCTGCCAAGTTTACTGAGGGCGGCACGAAGTCTGCGCAAGACACGACCACAGTTCAGTGGTGGACGGCGTTCAACGATGCGCGCCTCAACACGCTGATCAACCAGGGCGTCAACCAGAATCTCGATGTTCTGCAGGCACTGGAGCGGATCGAGCAGGCGCGCGCGACCGTCGTCACCTCATCTGCCGGTGGCCTGCCTAGCCTGACAGGCACGGCAAGCGAAAGCGGCAGCCAGACCAATGGCGGCTATAATTCTCAGCCTCGGGCCTGGGAATCCAAAGGCGAGCTTTCCGCGTCCTGGCTTCTCGATCTCTGGGGTCAATATCGCCGCGCCAAGCAGAGCGCTACTGCATCGCTTGATGCCGCCTATGCCAGCGTCGATACGTCTCGCCTGACCTATCTCTCCGATCTGGCGACAGCCTATATCGATGCCCGCTACTATCAGGCCCGTATCGCAATCGCCAACGAAGCCGTCAAATCTCGCCGCGAAACCCTTGCGCTGACCAAGCTGCAGCTTGAAGCCGGTGCAGCTTCGCGCCTCGACGTCGTGCAGTCCGAAGGTCTGGTCAACTCGCAGCTGGCGGATATTCCCGGTTTCGAAGCCAATTTCTATAGCAATGCCTATCACATCTCGACACTTCTTGGCCTTCCCGCCTCGACGCTCATCAACGATCTGAAGAAGCATGCTCCTCAGCCGGTTGCACGTCGTGTGGTTCTGTCGGGAATTCCGGCTGATCTGATCCGCAACCGTCCTGACATTCGCAAGGCAGAACGCGATCTGGCCGCTGCCGTTTACGACATCGGCAATGCGCAGGCGCAGTTGCTGCCTTCGATCACGCTGAGCGGCTCGATTTCGCCGTCCTATGTGCATTCCAACACCCATGGCACAGCCAATACCTGGTCCTTCGGTCCGTCGCTCAACCTGCCGATTTTCGATGGTGGTACGCTGCGTGCCAATGTCAAGAACGCCCAGTCGGTCGCTCGTGAAAAATACCTGGCCTGGAAGCAGACTGTGCTGAACGGCGTCGAAGACGTTGAAAGCGCGCTTGCTGCCTATAACCGCGATGCTCGCGCCGTTGCAGCCAATCGCGCCTATGTAAAGTCCTATAAGGAAGCGCTCGAACTTTCGACCGCATCCTATAAGGACGGCGCTTCGTCCCTGCTCGATGTCTTGGATGCGCAGCGTGAGTTGACCACCGCTCAGGCCAGCCTTGCCGAGTCGATCCAGCAAATGGCCAATGACTATGTGACACTGAATGTTGCCATCGGCGGCGGTTATAATTTCAACGGCAAGGCCCAGGCTATTGAAGCCAATGTCAAGCCTGCGGATATCCCGCCCGCTCTTGCCAAAGCCAAGTAAACATCAGACTTCTCATGCAAACGCCCGGCGATCCTGATCGCCGGGCATTTTTTATTGATGGTCACTTTGTTTGTCTTGCGTATTGCCGACAGCACGGAATCCAAGCGTCTTTAAAGTTCTCGCATGACAGCAAAAAGCCCGGCTCACGAAAGAGACCGGGCTTTTCCTTAATCAAAACATCAACCAGAAATGACAGCTCGAACGGCCGGAGTGCCGGACATCAGTCCTTGGCACGCTCGACATAGGAATTGTCTTCGGTGGCGATCACAACGCGGGTTCCGGCATTGATATGCGGCGGCACCAGGGTGCGGATGCCGTTGGAAAGCATCGCAGGCTTATAAGACGAGGATGCCGTCTGGCCTTTGACGACCGGTTCGGTCTCCATGATTTCCAGCGTCACATGGCGCGGCAGGTCAAGCGCCAGCGCAACACCTTCATACATGGAGATAACGCAGGTCATGCCTTCCTGGAGATAGGCCTTCTGGTCACCCATGGTCTCGACATCTACCACGATTTGGTCGTAGTTTTCCGGGTTCATGAAGTGGAAGCCTTCACCATCCTCGTAGAGGAACTGATGGTTGACGTCTTCAACGAAAGCACGCTCCACCTGCTCGGTTGTGCGCCAGCGTTCCGACACTTTCACACCGTCAACGATGCGGCGCATGTCGATCTGGGTCACCGGCGTGCCTTTGCCGGGATGGAAGTTTTGCGCGGTAAGCACGACATAGAGCTTGCCGTCGACTTCGAGAACATTGCCCTTGCGGACCGAAGAGGCGATGACCTTGACCATTCGGAATTCCTTGTATCTCTCAAACACACATCGTAAAGGACGACCCAGCGCCCCTTTGACATGCTGTGACGTTGCATGGGGCGCACCTAACCCAAATTTGCCGAAATAGCCAGCCCGTGTTGCAGCCGAATTGCCGGCCAATGACGAAAGATTAAGAGTGCAATGACTGGAATGAGCGAAAAGCGCCCCTCCGCCTCCCCTTGGTGGACACCGAGGGTCCATGCCGACCGCCGCCCCTTTCTGCTTGGCCGCAATGCCATCCAGGCCGCCCTGCGGCTCTATTTCAACCGTAACGACTTCCTGGAGGTCGACACGGCAGCCTTGCAGGTGTCGCCCGGCAATGAGGCGCATCTGCATGCCTTCGCAACAAGCGCTATTGGCAATGATGGCCAATCGCATCCTCTTTACCTGCATACATCACCGGAATTTGCCTGCAAGAAACTGCTGGCCGCCGGCGAGTCCCGCATTGCCTGCTTTGCCCATGTCTACCGCAACCGGGAGCGCGGCCCCCTGCACCACCCGGAATTTACCATGCTGGAATGGTATCGTTCAGGCGAGCCCTATGAGCGACTGATGACCGATTGCGCCGCCATCCTGGCGCTTGCCGCCGAAACCAGCGGAACCCGGCAATTTACCTTCCGCGGCGGCGTTTGCGATCCCTTTGCCCCGTTTGAGCGTCTCAGCGTTGCAGATGCTTTCGCGCGCCATGCGGGCATCGATCTTCTGGGCAGCGTGTTTGCCGGTGGCGAAACCGACCGCGACCATCTGGCCGCACAGCTACGGCAGGTGGGCATGCGCGTCGCCGAAGACGATGGCTGGGCCGATCTGTTCAGCCGGGTGATCGTTGAAAAAGTAGAACCGAATCTGGGCTTTGGCCGGCCCACCATTCTCGATCGCTATCCCGTGGCGGAAGCCGCCCTTGCCCGGCCTGCGGCCGACGACCCGCGCGTCGCCGAACGGTTTGAACTTTATGCCTGCGGTGTCGAACTGGCCAATGCCTTTGGCGAGCTGACCGATCCGCAGGAACAACGCCGTCGCTTCAGGCTGGAAATGACGGAAAAGCAGCGGGTCTATGGCGAGACCTATCCGCTGGACGAGGATTTTCTGGAAGCGCTGACCATCATGCCCGAAGCCTCTGGCATTGCGCTCGGCTTCGACCGGCTGGTGCTTCTGGCGACCGGCGCGCAACGGATCGATCAAGTGCTGTGGACGCCGGTGGCGGAGCCGCAGCCGTGACCGCGTCCGTCAAAACAGTGAAAACTGTCAGAGAACTGGTCGAGACCGGACTTGTTGCTGCCGAAACCGGCCCGGAATTGGACGCGGTCGCTGCCCGTTACGCCATCGCCATTACCCCCGCCATGTTGGCGCTGATCGACCCAAACGACCCCACAGACCCGATTGCCGCGCAATTCGTACCTCAGGCTGGCGAATTGGTGCATCAACCCGTGGAGCGGGCCGATCCGATCGGTGACCATGCCCATAGCCCGGTGGAGGGCATTGTCCATCGCTATCCAGACCGGGTTCTGTTGAAGGTGGTGCATAGCTGCCCGGTCTATTGCCGTTTCTGCTTTCGCCGCGAAATGGTCGGACCGGACGGTGATGGCCTGCTCTCAGGCCCGGCGCTGGACGCGGCCATAGCCTATATCCGTGACCAAAAGGATATTTGGGAAGTGATCTTTACCGGCGGCGACCCGCTGGTTCTGTCGCCACGCCGGCTGCGGTCGATCTTGCAGCAATTGGGCACCATCGATCATGTCCGGATCATCCGGTTTCACAGCCGTGTTCCTGTCGCCGATCCGGCGCGTATCGACAAGGATCTGATCGATGCCTTGCAGGCAAGCGGCAAGACCACCTATATCGCCATTCACGCCAACCATCCGCGCGAGATGACGCCGCAAGCCAGGGCGGCGAGTGCGAAACTTCTGCAAGCCGGTTTTGCGCTTTTAAGTCAAACGGTGCTGCTGAAAGGTGTCAATGACGATGCTGGCGTGCTGGCAGACCTGATGCGCACTTTTGTCGACATGCGTATCCGGCCTTATTACCTGCATCACCCGGATCTGGCGCCCGGCACCGGCCATTTTCGCCTCAGCATAGAAGAAGGCCAAGCCATCGTCTCAGCCTTGCACGGGCATCTGTCCGGTCTCTGTCAGCCGACTTACGTGCTGGATATTCCCGGCGGCCACGGCAAGGCGCCGATCGATGCGAGCCAGATCAGCAAGGAAGGCGATCATTATCGGGTCACGGACTTCCATGGACATCACCACATTTATCGTGATCGGTAGAAATCATTTGCGCAATCAAAAGTATATATAATATAAAAATACAACTTCATAAAAAATGAGATAGCCCCAAAAAAAGCCGAGAAGATGCAACCTTAAAGTTTTGAAATCTCAACGATCCTGTTAGAATTTCGGACAGGGTCAAAAGAATTGAAATATTCATATTAGCCTAATATTACGATTTCTGATCTATTCCAATTCTCCTGATCAGACAGATTTCCTATGAGGGTTGAGATGAACGAGACCATTCGGACTATTCTGGGCAAAGTCGGTGGCTTACAGGGTGCCGTTACAGAGATCGCGGCAGATGCCGATCTTTATGCACTGGGACTGTCTTCCTTTGCTTCCGTGCAACTGATGCTTGGTATCGAGGAAGCCTTCGACATCGAATTTCCCGACCACTTGCTCAATCGCAAATCCTTTGCCAGCATCGAGGCCATCGAACGCACGGTGCGCCAGATCCTGGAGGATCGGAAGGTCGCCTGATGACCGTTCCGGCCACTCACGCCCTTGAAATATCGCCTCCCCAAGGTGATCTCGCTGCCCGCGCGGCGCGCGTTGCCGCCATTGCGGCACAATATGCCGAGGATGTCGATCTCCAGGGCCGGTTTCCGCGCGAGACCGTAGATGCATTGAAGGCGGAGCGCCTGCTCGGTATTCAGATCCCCGCAGAACTTGGCGGTGAAAATGCCGGATTTGCCGCAATTGCGGAGATCTGCACCACGCTTGGCCAGGCCTGCGCCTCCAGCGCGATGATTTTCGCCATGCATCACATCAAATGTTCCAGCCTCGTGGAACATGCCCAGGACAATGCCTGGCAGCGCAGCTTCATGGCACGGGTCGCTGGTGAGCAATTGCTGCTCGGCTCCGCCACGACTGAAGGCGGCATTGGCGGCAATCTGCGCAATTCCATCTGCGCCATCGAGATCGACGGCGACACCTGCCGACTGGAAAAAGACGCCACGGTGATTTCCTATGGAGCAGAGGCCGATGCGATCCTGATCACCTCGCGCGCTCATAAGGATGCCGCGCCGTCCGACCAGGTGATGACAGTATTTCTCAAGGGCCAATATAGCCTGGAAAAGACAGTGGACTGGGACACGCTCGGCATGCGCGGCACCCGGTCCGATGGCTTCCTGTTCAAGGGCGAAGCGCCGGCCGTCCAGATCCTGCCGAAGCCCTTCGCCGACATTGCCGCCCAATCGATGCTGGCCGCCTCCCATATTCTGTGGAGCGGCGTCTGGTACGGCATTGCTGTCGATGCTGTGGCGAGAGCGCAGAGTTTCGTACGTGCCGCCGCTCGCAAGAGCCAGGGTCAGATGCCGCCAGGTGCCTTGCATCTGGCGCAAGCCGCCAATCAGTTGCAACTGGTCCGCTCCAATGTCGTTGCCGCGCTGAAAGCCTATGAAGAGGCAAAATACGATGGCGACAAGCTGTCGTCCTTCGGTTTTTCGGTGACGATGAACAATGTCAAGATTGCCTCGTCCGAGACGATCATCGACATCATCAACCAGGCCATGCTGATCTGCGGCATCATGGGCTACAAGAATGGCACGCCCTACAGCCTTGGCCGCCACCTGCGCGACGCGCATTCGGCCCGGCTGATGATTTCCAATGACCGTATTCTTGGCAACACCTCCAATATGTTGCTGGTTCATAAACTCGACACACGTCTGCTGGGGTAAGCAAATGGATAGTCAAATCAATTTTCTCGACCGGCTGTTCGAGGCCGGCCTGCTGATCGATACTGGCGTGGACGGGCTTTATGGCCGTAGCGGCCAGTTTGAAGATGTGATCGCCGCTTTCGAGCGGTTGATCGACCGGTTCGGTGGCGCGGATGGCGCCGAAGCTCTGCGCTTTCCGCCAGGCATGAACCGGGCCTATTTCGAGACCAGCGGCTATATGAAAAGCTTTCCGCAACTGGCCGGCACCGTCCACAGCTTCTGCGGCAATGAACTCGACCATGTCAGCCTGCTGAAATGCATGGATGCCGACGAGGACTGGACGAAGGACCAGAAAGCAACGGATATCGTGTTGACGCCCGCCGCCTGCTATCCGCTTTATCCGACCATTGCCAAGCGTGGCCCGATTGCCGCCTCCGGCGCGTTGTTTGACTTGCAATCCTATTGTTTTCGCCACGAACCCTCCACCGATCCGGCCCGCCAGCAGCTGTTTCGCATGCGCGAATATGTCTGCATGGGCTCAGAGAGCCATGTCACCGATTTCCGCCAGACCTGGATGGATCGCGGCCTGAAGATGATGGAAGAGGTGGCATTGCCGGTCGAAATCGACATTGCCAACGATCCCTTCTTCGGGCGGGCTGGCAAGATGCTCGCCAATAACCAGCGCGACCAGAACCTGAAATTCGAATTGCTGATCCCGATCACCTCAGTCGCCAAGCCCACCGCCTGCATGAGCTTCAACTATCATCAGGATGCTTTCGGCAGCAAATGGGGCCTGAATCTGGAAGACGGTTCGGTTGCCCATACCGCCTGCGTCGGCTTTGGTTTGGAGCGGATCGCGCTGGCGCTGTTCCATCATCACGGGCTGGACGTCAAGGCCTGGCCGCAATCGGTGCGCACCGCACTCTGGGGCTGACGATGACCACGGTTCTGCCGCTCGATCCGGCCCGCTATACACCTCATCTGCTGCATTCGGCTGAGCGTATGTGGCCGGAAACCAATTGCTATGTCGATCTGTGGATCGAGGTCCTGTCCGTGCTGGGCCTGCCGCCGGAAGCCATGCTGGGCTTTACCCTGACCCAGGATTTCGAGGGCGACCAGTTCACCTTCTTCAAGGTGCCGCTGGAAGATCTCGAAGCGCTTTACGGCATTCGTGTCACGGAACTGGCAATTTTCGACCGGGCCGAGACGCATGTGGCCCAGCAGATCAGCCGTGGCCGGTTGTGCCTTGTCGAAATGGACAGCTATTTCATGCCCGATACGGCAGGCGTCGGCTATCGCCAGCACCATGGCAAGACCACCGTCGGCATCAACCGGTTGGATCTCGCGAACAGATCGATGGATTATTTCCACAATGGCGGATTTTTCCGGCTGGAAGCTGAGGATTTTGACGGAATTTGGCAATTAGCAACACCGGAGACCGCGCCGTTCCTGCCCTACACCGAATTTGCCAAATTCCCCGAAACCCGGAGGGATGAAACGCATCTGCGCGCCGTTGCCAAGCGGCTTTTCGCCTTTCACTTTGCCCGCCGCCCGAAAGGCAATCCCTTTGCCGGATTTGCAGAAGTGTTTCCGGCCCAGGTGGAAGCCATCGCAGAGCGGCCCTTCGGCTATTTTCATACCTATGCCTTCAACACGCTGCGGCAATTCGGGGCGAATTTCGAGCTTTTGGCCAGCCATCTGAAATGGCTCGCCGCAGACGATCGCTATACGAACGAAATTGCCGAAGCATTGCGGATTTCGGAACTGGCAAAAACGGTTCAGTTCCAACTGGCTCGTGCCGTCACCCGCAAGAAATTCGATCCGCTGAAAGCAGCACTTGACCCCGCCATTGACGCATGGGACAGGCTGATGACGGGGCTTGCCGACAAGAGGGTATAAGGCCAGATCTGGTCATGCAGGCGCCATCTTGCCGTTATGAGGGACGCAGTGCCGATGATCACCTATCTCGATGCCGACATCCGCCCGCTGGAAGCCGGTTGGACCTTGCTGGTCTGCGAGCCAGGCACCTATGACAGCCCGAAAGCATTGCACCGCCCCAGCGCCCGCCTTCAGGCCCCGGTTCCCGGCACCGTCGCCGAGGCGTTGACCAAGGCGGGCCTGTTCGACCCGGATCATCCAAGCCCGCTGCATGGCAAGGACATCTGGTATCTCCGCCCCCTGACCGGCGAACAGCCCGGCCCGGCCGTGCTGCGCTTCGAAGGCTTGGCGACCATTTCCGAGGTCTATTTGAACGACAGGCTGATCCTGCCATCGCAGAGCATGTTCGAGGCCCATGATGTCGATGTGATCCTGACCGGCTCGGACGACGTGTCGATCTGCTTTCGCGCCCTGAGACCCCATCTGGAAAAGCGCGGTCCAAGAGCCCGCTGGCGACCGCAGATGATGAGCGACCAGGGCCTGCGGCTGGTGCGCACAACCGCCCTTGGCCATATGCCCGGCTGGTGCCCTGATATTCATGCGGTCGGGCCGTATCGGCCAATCAGCCTGATCCGCCCGGGCGCAAGCACCATCACCGATCTCGCGCTGCACTCCGATCTGGATGAAGACGGCACCGGCCTGCTTGACTTTGCGTTCCAATTGATAGGCGCGGTATCAACCATATCCGTGACATGCGCAGGCGAGACGCTCGCCCTCAAAGCCGATGCCGACGGCCATGTCGCGGGCCAGCTTCGTCTTCCCACCGTCGTTCCCTGGTGGCCGCGCACCCATGGCGAACCGGTGCTGCATGATATTCGCCTGACGCTGGATGGAAAACCGCATTCGCTTGGCCTCACCGGCTTTCGCCGCATCCGGATCGACCGGGGCGCGGATGGCAAGGATTTCGCGATCTTCGTCAATGGCGTGAAAATCTTCTGCCGCGGTGCCGTCTGGACCAATGCCGACCTGACCCGCCTGCCCGGCACCGCCGAGGATTATGCGCCCTGGCTGAGCATGGCCGTGGATTCCGGCATGAACATGATCCGCATTGGCGGCACCATGACCTATGAAAGTGCTGATTTCTTCAGGCTCTGCGACCGGCTGGGGCTGATGGTCTGGCAGGATATCATGCTGGCCAATTTCGACTATCCCGCTGCCGACGAGGCATTTTCCGACCATATCCGCCGGGAAGTGGGGCAGCTGTTAAGCACCGTACAGGCGTCTCCCTCACTGGCAATCCTGTGCGGCGGCAGCGAAGTCTATCAGCAGGGCGCCATGCTGGGCCTGCCGGAAACCAGCTGGAAAGGCCCTGTCTTCACCAGCCTTCTGCCGCAGCTCTGCGCGCGCTTTGCACCGCATCTGCCCTATGTGGAAAACTCGCCGATGGGTGGCGCAATGCCCTTCAGCCCGGATACCGGCATCACCCATTATTACGGCGTTGGTGCCTATTGCCGCCCGCTTGAGGATGCCCGCCGCGCCCATGTCCGCTTTGCCGCCGAATGCCTGGCCTTTGCCCAGGTCCCCCAGCAACAGACGCTGGACAGGCATTTGTCCGTGTCAGCGGTTCATGATCCCCGCTGGAAGGCGCGTGTACCGCGAGACCGGGGTGCCTCCTGGGATTTCGAGGATATTCGCGATCACTACCTCGCCCTGCTCTACGATGTCGATCCGGCCCGGTTACGCCGGGAAAATCCGGCGCGTTACCTGCATCTGTCGCGAGCGGTGAGCGGAGAGGTGCTGGAGGAAACCTATGCGGAATGGCGACGTCCCGGCTCATCCTGCAATGGCGCGCTGATCTGGACTTTTCAGGACCTGACCATCGGTCCCGGCTGGGGACTGGTGGATGCGACCGGTACGCCGAAACCCGTCTGGTACGCAGTGCGGCGCGCCTTCAACCCCGTCCGCATCACCATGACCGACGAAGGCACCAATGGGCTTGATGTGCATCTTTGCAATGACACGGTGCGGGAACAGACGCTGACTTTGGATCTCACCTGCCTGCGCGACGGTAAACAGCCGGTCGTGGCAGCAAGGCGCGCCGTCACCTTGACGCCGCGCAGCAGCATAACACTGCATGCCACCGATGTGTTCGGAGCGTTTTTCGACACGACCTATGCCTTCCGCTTCGGGCCGCCCGCCCATGACGTCACGGTGGCGACCCTGAGCGAGCCTGCAAGCGGCGAAATCGTCAGCCAGTCCTTTCACTTCCCGCAGGGACGCGCCCAGGCCATGCATGATGCAGAGATCCGCACCACACTCTCGCAGGAAAAAGATGGCTGGTGGCTGATGCTGGAAACAGACCGGCTGGCCCAATCGGTCCATATCGCCCTGGAAGACGGCCGCAGCACCGACGATTTCTTTCATCTGGTGCCCGGTTTTGCCCGCCGGATTAGGCTTCTAATACCGGAGAAACCCAGCGGCGAAATCCTGACTGGCTCTGCCTTACGACGCTTCCGGTTCTGAGACGGGTTCTTTGCCTGCGGATACAGCGGCTTTAATCTGCTGGGCAGGCAATTTCGACGCCTGGACCGCCAGTGCCAGCGCCTTGATTTCCTCGAAATAGCGCTGCTGGGCAGCGGCGGGAGAAAAATTATGATCCGTCTCCGCCAGAATGTCGGTGCGGACATTGGGATAGCGCTCCAGCTTGCGGCCCTGCGGGCCGAAATGCTGATAGAAATGGTCAAGACCAACGTCCTGCTCGCTATAGAGCAGCACCAGCGGTGTTTTTCGCTTTGCCAGAGCGGCAAAGGCGACGCGCACGGCCCGATGTTCCAGCCGGACATCCCGGCTGAAGACCTGGGCGAGGCCAAGGCGGTTCAACACACGACGCACGCCAACCAGAGCGAAATTGCGGGTCGCGTTCTTCACATCCACCTTGCCCCGCCAGAGACGTCGCAAGGTTTGCATCTGAAACAGCCGATGCTTGTAGGTATCGAGCGAACGCGGCACCACGGCTAGCCCGTCTTCCACCCGCCGTCTCTTATCCCAATAGAAGACGAAGGGATTGACCAGGCAGGCTCCGGCAATGCGGTGATCCTTGGTCATGCAGGAAAACCCGAGATAACCACCACTGCACCGTCCGGCCACCACGCTGGGCAGCAGTGAACGCTCTTCGAGAACGGCAAGCGCGGCTTCCACATCGTCATATTGGGTTTCGGCGTAAAGCACCTGATCCGGCAGGCCCGGCACCGGCGGGCTGTCGCCAACATTGGCTCCATCAAAGCGCAGGGAGGCGATACCCTCGCCTGCAAGCTTGCGCGCCATGGCGACACCCGAGCGTCCCCATCCCGCACTGCGGTCATAGGCAGTGTTGAGCAACAGAACGCTTGCGCCACTGCGGGGACCGGTCGGCTCGCACAAAATACCGTAAAGCCGTTTGCCCCGGCCAAACCGAAGGGCTGTCTCGCGAAAATCCCCGCCATCCAGGTGCGCCTGATCTTCGTCCTGTACGGATACTGCTGAAGGATCGATAGCCAACGGACGCTTCTGCTCGCCAAGCGCTGCTGCCCGGCGAACGATCCAGCTGATGACATGTTCAGCCGCTACCATGGGCATTCGGGCTATGGCAGGATTGCCGACCATGGCATCATAGCCGGGATAATCGATGGTCTCGACGCGGGCGCCTTTCGCTTCAATCTGCTTTGCCATTTGCCCGTCACCGGGCCGATCCGCCCGGTTGACGAACAGATGCGGAATGGAGCGATGCGGCTGCACGGCGGAAAAATCAGTTTTCTTCAAGGCCGAGGCCTTTGCCTCCGGCATCACATGTCCGGCAATGGCCGTCATCCCGCTGAGGCGCAAATGTTCGGCCAGACCCAATCCGTCATCGATGACCCGCGCCCAGAACTGCAATTCCCTCAGATAGGCGCGGCCGGAGGCCACGGGCGCCATGGCGACAAATCCCGCCAGTCCCTCGAGTTCAGCGGCCATGCCCACGCCAAGCGACGCGCCCAGCCCGTGTCCCAGCAAAACCACCGGCAGGCCGCCGGTCTTTTGAGCAAGCACGTCAAGGGCCAAGCGTATCGTATCCTGCCAGAGCGACAGGCCAAGACTACGGTCCGGCGGATCCAGCGCATCGCCCGTGCCGGGATAGTCGAAACGCAGACTTGCGATGCCCTCACATGCCAGTTCTTCAGCAATGATGCGAAACAGCTTGTGCGTACACATTTCCTCAAAGCCCCAGGGCTGAAGAAACAGCACCGCGCATTTGCGCACCACACCCTGTTTGGCACCCTCCGCCGGCTGATAGAGCCCGAAGGTGCCAGCAAAGCTGACCGGCTGGGCCACAGCATGCTGGTGCGGCTGAAGCCGCTGGCCAGATGCCGGGCCAACCCGCTCGGTTATCGCTTCCATCAACCTGCCCTTTCCTTGCCCCACGGCACTCTCTCAAAAACGGCTACTGCATAATTCCTTAAATCTCCATGGATTTAAGGTGAAAACTATTGAGCATATATAAAGAACACCAACAGACCATGTTCCAACCGGAAGCATAAGGAACGCTGCAGAGCCCCTCAGCTCCTTCTGGGTGTCGCGGTCAGCAACGTTAAAAACACATTCAAAGGCCCCGCCAGCCGTTTTGGCAAACGGGCAATCAGCCCTGCCATGACCGACACATCCGCCTGCGGCACGGCCCGCAACAGCCGAAGCGCAAGACAATAGACGCTGACGGCACCGATGATCGCAAGGACAAGGCCGCCGATACCCGGCACCACATCCTGCACCGCCAAAGCCGCTGCCGCACAACAGCCAGCGGCTACGGTAACCTTGAAAAGACTGAACCCCAGCGGCGCCAATGACCCTTCGAACCGCATCCAGCGCAGCATCGCCAGGCTCATGGCTGTGAACACCACGATCCGCACGAAAGCCGCACCTTCTCCCCCATAGGAAGGCACAAGCAAAACATCCCCGACCAGCATGATAAACGCACCGCCCAGCCCGACAAACAGTCTTTGGCGGATTTTATCGAGGGCAAACAGATATTGTGTCGCCACCTGACAGGCAACGGCAACCGGCACAGACAGCGCCAGCAGCGTCAGCATCGGCGCGCTCGGGGCAAAGGCATCGCCAAACACCAGCGTGACCAACCGGTGCGACACCGCCGCCAGGCCCAGGCTCATCGGCAGCGTGAAATAGGCCAGGCTTCGCACCACGCTTTCAAACATCGCCACAGGCAACCGTCCGCCGGGCGCGCGGTGCAGATGTTCGGCATAATAAGGCACGAGACTGCCGGACAGCTGAATCGGTACCTGCAAGGCGATATTGGTCAGCGAGAAGGCCACGGAATAATAGCCGACGGTCTCAATGCCCTGATAGCGTTGCAGGAAGAACAGCTCGATCCGGTTCAGGAAGATCGAATCCACCATGAATTCCAGCGAGAGCACGAAGGAGGAGCCAAGCAGGTAACTCAGTCCGATGCCGCAGCTTTTCACCTTGTGGCGTAGTAGGGCGGCGGCGAAGAGAAACTGGGAAATATAGGCCAGAACATAGCCAAACAGCGCACCTGGCACGCCGAACAGCAAGGTACCCGTGATGACACCGACCAGTTGCAGCAGCCCAGCCGTCAAGGTCATACGGAAGAAAATATCCACCCGCTGTTCGCCGATCAGGTAATTCTTGGCAAACATCCCGATAGCCTGCGTGGCAAACAACAGCGCCGTCACCACCAGCACTTCAGGCGCGGTTTCTGCCCAATGCCTGGCCTCCGCCACCCAGAAAAACAGGAAATAGAGGGCCAGCAGCAGCAATGTCGAGCCAACCACCGGCCAGAGCAGATAGGCGGCGAAACCTTTACGGTCGCTTTCGCCATAGCCCTGCCCCTTCAACTGCGGCAGAAGACGCAATAAAAGCACACCGGTGCCAAGTTCGGCCACCAGCGCCGCTGTTGAGGCTAGCCAGACGGAAAAGGCAATGATGCCATTGGCTTCCGGCCCAAGAACCCGTGCCGTGAAGATCGAGCATATGAATCCCGTCGCCAGCAGGGTCAATCCTGCCGCCGCATTGAACGCGGAATTTGCGACTATTCCATTGCTCATTGCTTCACCATGTCCGTGGCGTTCTGCGTGTCCACAAGGCCGCCATCCATTCCGTCACCCCGCAAACAAGACATCGACCGTCTCGTCCCAGCTTAAAACACCATCCGTTGCAATCGTCTGACGATCAAATGCTCCTGCGGCTGAAAACGCCGCGCGGATCGAGGCCGGATCAGCGGGGTCATAGCCCATGACATGACCCCGCCCGATGGCGGCAAAATGCGGCGCGACAATCGGCAGGCGGCAATAGCTATACTGGATCATCTTCAGGCTCGATTGGCTGAGATAATCGGCGCTTGCCCCATCCCGGTAAGGCGCGATGCCGAGATCGGCGAATTTAATGAACGGCACGATCCGCTCGAATGCCTGTTCGCCATGCGCGACGATATTGGGCAGCACCCGGCGCGGCAATGCCTTGGCCCCAAACAGATGAAAGGTCCAATCCGGGTTGGCGGCGGCCATGACATCGATGGCATCGGCATCAAACAGCATGTCGCCAACGCTGACGGCATGCTTGCTGCCTTGGTAGGCACCGCTCTGATAGGGGGGTTGCTTGGCGGCATCGAAAGCCGCCTTATCAATGCCATGCGGCAGGTAAAGCAGCGGCGCATCGGCGGGAAAATCCGCCAGCAGTGCCTGCGCCAACACATGGATGCTATCATAAAGCCCGATGGTCTTTTCAAGCGTCCGGTATACGGCAGGCGGCACGCCGATGGTCGAGAGCCGGTCGGCGGCATGATAGATGATCCGGGCCTTCGGCGCATGCTGGCCAAGCACCGGGGCCAGCAGCGGCGAAGGACCGCTTTCCACCAGAATATGCGTGTAGGAAGACAGCGCGTCGCGAACCGGTTTGGGCAAAAACGCACCGACACGGGAAAACAGCGGATCGGCGAGGCGGTTGAGCCAGGAAAACTTCAGGTTCATGGGATGGAAAAGCTGAAACCAGATGAATTGCCGCAATCCCTCGCTCAAACCCTCCCATTGGTTGAGGCGATGCGTGCGAGCAAAGGCGTAACGCCCGTCCTTCAGCAGCCGGCTGATCGGGCTCAGCCGCCAGACCAGGAAATCCACCCTGTCGCCCCGCGACAGCAGGCTGTGCGCCATGAAATGCAGATCGACCTTGCGCGGCGCATCGGCGAAATGCTGCCCGGTCACGATCAGAACATGACGGCGCGGTTTAATATTACTCATCACCTGGGCATTGCTCATGCCGCAGCCTCTTGCCCGCAGCGATGAATGGCAGGCAGGGCGCGCCGGTAAAGGGCAATGTAACGCTCCGCCACCCCTTCCCAGGAATAGCGGTTGACATCAGCGGCAAGCGCGTGGCGCAGATCGGCACCCTCGGCTTCCAGCCGGGCGAACGCCGTTTCAATCGATGTGGCCGCCCGCGCGGCATCGGCAAAATCGGCAAGCTCAATGCCGGAATGCTGGGCTGCGAGCGCCCGGTAGGCATCGTTTCCATGAAGGACGGGTACCAGACCGGCACTCATTGCCTCCACGGCCACCAGGCCGAAACCTTCATAATCGGATGCCGAGGCAAAGATTGATGCCTTGGACATCAACTCGCCCAGAATGCGATTGTCGGGTTGCAGATGTAGGCCGACATGATCAGCCAGACCATTGGCGTCGATGAGCGCGCTGACATCCTGCGCGGACAGATCCGATGGCGAGCCGGCAATATCGAGCCGCCACTGCGGATCGCGCTTCACCAGCACGGCCATGGCTTGCAACAAATGATCAAGCCGCTTGTTCACCGAGAAACGGCCAATCGTGACGATCCGTTTCACCGGCTGGCGCGAGGCCAGTCCGGAAAACTTGCTGGTATCGACGCCATTTTCAATCAACACCGAATGCCTGGGCTGAATGACCCTAAACAAGGCCAGATCCGAGGCGCTACAGCAGACCACCGACCGATACGCGCTCGCCGACAACCGGGTCAGGCTGCTGAACCACATCCGCTTGATCGCGGCGAATTTACGGGTGTGAAAAAAACCGCCATGCGTGGTGGCGACCATCGGCGCGCCATGCAAAAACCGGCCAAGCGCCAGCGCATCGAAAAAGAAATCCACCCCATGCACATGCACAAGGTCCGCATCGCGGATATGGCGAAAGGCAGAAAACGCCAGCGGATAACGGCTGCTGCCGCGATAGGGGACGCGCACCACTTCGACGCCATCAATCACTTCGCGGGCTGGCAGGGTTTTGCCGGGATCGGAAAACAGCCGGTCGAGCGTCACGACCCGCACCCGGAACCCGCGTTGCAACAGTTCCCGGCTCAGGCTGGAGACCACATCTTCCAATCCACCCCGGCCCGGCGGATATTGCCGCACCACCTGGACGATCAAAGGTGCGGATGAGGATTTATCCTCCCTTACCGCTCGCCTTGCGCCGATGATCATGCCAATACCCCCGGGTTTAAACGGAAAGAACCTCAATTTCCTGATCGTTTGGTTAGAATGCCTTGAAACATTGGTAAAGCAACTTGTGCATAAATGTCCTATCCTTGCACAAACGCGGTAAAGAATCGTGATTAACAGGCCAAATTGTTAGGTATCATTAACCATGGCCTGCCATTTTAGCGGTTCGCCAGCGGACTTTCCGCCTCGGAGCAACGGTATGACAATGCCCTCAGAAGGACAACCGGCTGGAGTTTTCCGGTCCTGGACATGAAAATGGACATCGACATTTTTCAAATCCCCGGGATCTTGCGACGGCGCTGGTATTACCTGGCGTTTTTTGCCGCGCTGTTTGCCGGTCTGGCGCTTCTCTATGCGCTCAGCCTGAAGCCTGTCTATGTATCGTCCACCCAGATCCTGCTCGATCCGCGCGGCCTGTCTGCCACCAGTAGCGACAGCCGACAGCCGACAGCCGCCGTACAAAGCGACCCGGCCAGCCTCGACAGCCAGATCTACGTTGTCCTGTCGAGCGCCGTGCTAGGGGAAGTGGTCAACCGGCTCGACCTGACGAAAGACCCCTATCTCTATGCGGGAAAGCCAAGCAGCGCCATATCCCCCGCTGAGGTCATGGCTGCCACCATCGGCGGGCTGGTCCGGCATGTGAAAGTCGAGCGCGAAGGCCAGTCTTTCATCATGTCGATCACCGTCGAGCACCGCATCGCCAAAACAGCCGCTGACATTGCTAATATGATTGCCACCGTCTACCTGAAACAGCTGGACGAAGCCCGCTCCGATGCAGCGCGCCGGGCCAGCGCCGCCTTCCAGGCCCAGGCCAGTGAATTGCGTGATCGAGTGCTGAAGGCCGAAAGGGCGGTCGAGGAATTCCGCTCCGCCAACGGTCTGGCCAGCACCGGCGTCACCGGACTGGTGATCGACCAGCAATTGGCCGGGCTGAACCAGCAATTGATCGCAGCGCGCGGCGCGGAAGAACAGCAACAGGCCATTTACCAGCAGACCCGCAATCTCACGGTCGCTGCCGTTGAAAACGGCAATATTCCAGAAGCGGTGCAATCCACCACGGTCGGGCTGCTGCGCGACCGCTATGTCCAGCTACAGGACCGCCAGGCCGAAGCCTCAGCCAATCTCGGCGGCAACCATCCGCAGTTGAAGGCGATCAATTCGCAGGTGGCCAGCATGCGCCAGGCGATCCAGCAGGAGCTTGACCGCGTACGCCAGTCGATGAAGCTCAGCTATGACCGGGCGGTTGCCAACCGCAAGGCGCTGGAAACCCAGCTGCAAAGCCTGACGAAAACCAGTTTCGACAGCGGCGCGCGCCAGATCACCCTGCGCCAGCTGGAAAGCGAAGCCGAAGCCATCCGCACCATTTACAAGGCCTTCCTCAACCGCGCCGAGGAACTGAGCCAGGAACAAACGATCTCCATCAACAATTCCCGCGTTATCACCGAGGCCGTGGCGACAGCAAAATCGGTCACGACCCTCAAAGTGATGATCCTTGCCGCCGCCATCCTGTTTGGTCTGGCCTTCGGCAGCACGCTGGCGGTGGTGCTGGAACTCCTGTCACGCAAGGAGATCGACGCCCCTCACCAAGACCGCATCGCGCCCGCCGACGCCGCCCCTCATCCGACCAAAGCTGAAGCGCCATCAGTGCCGCCAGTTGCGCCAGCACGACATATCGCTCTGATTGCTGATGCAACGGAGCCGAAAAAGCGTAGATCCCGCAATCCGTTCAGCTTTATCACCGCCTTTGGCCACCGGCTGGTCTCGCCTCTTGTTCCCGCATCCAACCCGGCAACCGCATCACAACCGGCGGCAGGCGGCGCCTGGTCCCATGCGGTCGCCAGCACAGCCGGTTTTCTGATTGAATGCGGTGAAGGCTATGCTGATCTGACTGTTCTCTTCGTTGCAGCCGGCAGGCCGGTGGCAAGCGCCTTTATTGGCGATGTAGCACAGAAGCTGGTTGATCGGGATCGCGGTGTGCTGCTGGCCAATGGTGCCATGCTGGACCACCGCTTAGCGATCCGCTCGCAGAGAAAAACCAATGCCCGGCCAAGCCTTGCCCAGGCATTGCAGCAGCCCGATCTCGAAGACGCACCTCTCTCGCACATTCTGCGCTACGAGCGTCTCGCCCTGCCCCATAACCAGCCAGCGCGGCCAGCAGCGGGAGCATCGGCCTCCTCCGGTCGCCCGACCTATTCGCGATTTGTCGAGCAAAGCCTTCAGGCGGAAACCGATTTCACATTAATCAATGCCTGCGGCGCCGGGATCAATGCCAACAGCACAGGAACCAACGCCAGCGGTGCTGGTGGCGAGCAGCATCTTACTGCCCTTGCCGCCGAGGCCGATGTCATTCTGGTTTTGACCACGGCGCAAGACGAGGCCGCCGCCCTGAATGACCTGCTGACACGGCTGGGCGAAGACGCAGAACGGGTCGTGGGTCGTATCGTGCTCGAGACCGCCGGATGACGGTGACGGCGCAAACCGGGCCGACCGGCACCAGCGACCGATCCCTGACCGAGGATGAGGCGCAACATCAGGCGTTTCTTCCCGAATGGCTCATCTCGGCGATTGCCTCTTTCGCTGTCATCGGCGGGCTGGTGCTCAATCTGTTTCTTTGCTTCGTCAACACCCGGATCATGCCCGTCAGCGACACCCATGTCATGCTGGGGGAAATGACCATGCTGAGCGCTGCCTTTCTGCTGGCGGTCGACCGGCGGCCTGGCCTCTACCTCACCCTGCTGCTGTTCGTCAGCTACATGCTGATGATCTTTGCCTTGCGCGGCGCGCTGGACCCGAAAGCACTGCGTGACATCTTCATCCCGGTCGGGTTCTATTTCATGGGCCGCAGGGTTGCCCATGCCGGGCTGGCGGACCGGCTGGTGATCGCCTGTGGCCTGATCGTGCTCACCGTGGCGCTTTACGAATATCTGGCGCTTGAAAGCTATCTCGATTATTTCAATGTGCTCGGCTATTACATCGCCCGCGGCACCGTGACGCTTCAGGAAAGCTTCGGCCAGACACGGGGTCTGTTCATTTCCGGGCTGCGACCCGAACCGCGAACCCTCCTGCCCTTTCTCGGCCAGCATCGGGTGTCCTCGGTGTTTCTGGAACCGGTCTCAGCCGGCAATTTTGGTGTCATCCTCTATGCCTGGGCGCTGTTTCGACCCGCCATGCCATGGCGGCTGATCGTCATGGCGCTGGCCATGACCAGCATTGTTCTGGCCGATGCACGCTTCGGCTTCTTCACCTGCGTCGCCATTACCCTGCTTATGCCGCTGTACAGGTTCATTCCGAAAACTGTCTGGCTGGTCGCCCCATTCCTGCTGTTGGCCGTGATTGCCGCCTATGGGCTAATCGTCGGCGCCGAAGGCGGTGCCAACGATCTGTCAGGCCGGTTGAAAGTGACGGCAGGCATTCTCAACAGCCTGGATTTCCAGGTGGTTCTCGGCGCAAAGACCACCGATGCCTTTACCGCCGATTCCGGTATTTCCTACACGCTGACCAATTTCGGCCTGTTCGGCTTTGTCGGGCTCTGGGCGGCTTTCGTGCTCTCACCGATGAAAGACCCCAGGGCCTGGGCCTTCCGGGGCATGATGGTGATCTATCTTCTCTTGCTGATGTTGATCAGCAATTCCTTCTATTCGATCAAGACTGCCGCCCTGATGTGGTTCCTGATCGGCACTGCCGATGCGGTAGACTGGAGTAAAATTTTGGCCTATCGGGACCGCAAGGACGGGCAATCCGCAGACGCAGCGGAGAAATCGCGAAGATAAGGGGTCAGGCCGGCCAGTTGCGGCCTGTCACCGGACTTGCCGGGCTGGATGTTGAGCATTTCGGTTTCCGGCCACCAGTCACCGGCCACCCAATAGGCCCAACCGACCCAGCGATCCGGGTTCTTCTCCACCACACCAACCATGTCCTTGATACCCTTGACACAGGGTTCTGCGCCCGGCGCGCCGAATTCGCCGAGATAGCCACGCTTGTCATTCTTGCGCAGCCAATCCGTGAAGGTCTCTATGGCGGCCACCGCGTCGCCTGCCCGGCTGCATTCGTCCTTGGTGCCGGAAAAATCCGCGTCGAAATACTGGTGAACCTCATAGGCATAATTATTGCCGGGGTCCTTCACGCCCAGCATGACCTCGCCATTGGCGCCGCCATAGCCGTCGCTTTGCCAGCTATGGGCACCTGTCCAGGACACGCCCGGCACGAGAATAAGGTTTTTCGCCCCAACTTGACGAATGGCGGCAATGGCGGCATTCGCAGCCGGAAGCCATTGGCTGGCAGGCATATCATAGGGCTCATTCATCAAGCCGAAGACGATGGTCTGGTCATTGGCATAGTGAGCGGCCAGCCGCATCCACAAATCCGCGAAGGCATCGACAGGCACATCCGGACTATTGATCTGCTTTTGATGATAGACCGCGAAATTATGAGGATCAAGCACCACCCGCACATGCGCCGCCTTCAGCTGTGCAACGGCTGTATCAAGTCGTTTCAGCTCGTCAGCGTCGAAAGCACTCTTGAGTTTGGGTTGCAGGCGTTCCCACTTGAAGGGAAGCCTTACAGAATTGAAGCCTTTCTCGGCAAAATAGCCAATGGTCTTGGCACTGGGATAGGTATAGGCCCTGTCCGGGGCGCCGCCAATCTCACCGAATTCCGCGCCAGAAAGATTGACCCCTCGCATGCAGGCCTGACCGGCCCACGCTTGTCCGATGATGACCGGTGCCACCGAAAGCGTGAGAGCCACAGACATGGTTATGGTCCTTTTCAACACGCTCTCACATCTGTCTGTCGTCATCACTGCCATTTGCTTATCCTCGTTTTTCGTTCTGTCACGCAGGCAGCTATTGTGCTGGCAAACAGCGACTGGACTTATTTGCGCTGTCATTCGGCGTCCTACCATAATGTTGCGACACAATGCGGCGCATGAAGACGCAATCGGACCACCTTTTGCCCCGCAAACCCGGCAGTTTCATTCTCATGGCTCTTCGACACTTTTCCTTAAAAGAAAAATAGTTTACTAGATCGGGGCCAAGCCCCCTGAATTGATCGGGATTGACAATGGATTATGCATCATAAATCAGAAGGCTAACAACCCGCTTCTTCAGGCGGAAGACGCTTTAACGGAAAGAGGCCGTACAAACCGGCCACATCAGAGGAAGACGAGATGACGAGTTATGTTCTGACGGTATCGTGTCCATCCAAGCGCGGCATTGTCGCGGCCCTTTCCGGGTATCTGGCGGAAATGGGATGCAATATCGTCGACAGCTCGCAATTCGACGATCTCGATACCGACCGTTTTTTCATGCGCGTCAGCTTTATTTCCGAACAGGGGGCAAGCCGCGAAAAGATCGAGGCAGGCCTTGCACCCATTGTCGATAATTTCCAGATGGAGATCGGGCTTTACGATTCGACAGAGCGGGTCAAGGTTCTGCTGATGGTGTCACGCTTCGGCCATTGCCTGAACGACCTGCTGTATCGCTGGAAAATCGGCGCCCTGCCGATCGATATCGTCGGCGTGGTCTCCAACCATTTCGACTACCAGAAGGTCGTGGTCAATCACGATATTCCCTTCCATCACATCAAGGTGACGAAGGACAACAAGCCGCAGGCCGAAGCCCAGCTGATGGAGCTTGTGCAGCAGACCGGTACCGAACTGATCGTGCTGGCCCGTTATATGCAGGTCCTCTCCGACGCGATGTGCCAGAAGATGTCGGGCAAGATCATCAACATCCACCATTCCTTCCTGCCGAGCTTCAAGGGTGCCAATCCTTACAAGCAGGCCTTCGAGCGCGGCGTGAAGCTGATCGGGGCCACCGCGCACTATGTCACCGCCGATCTCGACGAAGGCCCGATCATCGAGCAGGATGTCGCGCGCGTCACCCATGCCCAGAACGCCGAGGATTACGTGTCGATCGGCCGCGATGTGGAAAGCCAGGTTCTCGCCCGCGCCATCCATGCCCATATCCATCATCGCACCTTCATCAACGGCAACAAGAGCGTGGTTTTTCCGGCCAGCCCCGGCTCCTATGCATCAGAACGCATGGGATAGACAGGCATCAAGGCCAGCCATCAAGGATCGAGCAGGACCTCTTCACAAGCGAAACCCGCTCTTTCCACACCTCAAACGTTTGTTCCCCATGTTATTTTATAGATGGGCGATAGACGCGCGGATTCTCTCTGCTAGAGTTTGTCAGGAAACATGGTTATCGGCTTTCCAACGCGAGAAACCAAAAGAAGACAGACCTGAGCTTGCATGATGCAGGTCGGACCGGAGTTCAGACCGGACAGGCCCAGCTCTCAGCCGATTGATTCTGCAGGAGGCAGTCCATGCCAAACACCCTTCTCTTTCAGCGCACCGGGCTTGCGCGGCCTCACGTGACGCTTGAGGCGGCAGTGACCCTGCTGAAAGAGCAGTATGGCCTTGAAGGCACCGTCAAGGAGCTGGGTTCCCAACAGGACCGCAATTTCCGCGTGGATACCGGCGACCGCCGCTTCGTGCTGAAAATCTGCCGCCAGGAGTATGCGAGCATCGAACTGGAAGCCCAGAATGCGGCCTTGCGGCATCTGGCACAAATCCCCGATGCCCCGATAGCCCCGCAACCGGTCCCCTCCCTCAGTGGAGAAGAGATCGTGGCCGTGACCCTCAGTGAGGAAAGCTATTACGCCCGCCTGCTGACCTATATCGACGGCGAATCCCTGAGCCAGCGAAGCTATCTTGCACCTGCGACCATGAGCGCCATCGGCAGCTTTTGCGCCCGCATGGCGTTGGCGCTGGCCGATTTCGACCATCCCGGCCTGGACCGTGACCTGCAATGGGATCTGCGGCGTGCCGGACCGGTCACCTTGCATCTGCTGGCCTCCGTCAGCGAGCCCAAACGCCGTGACGATGTTGCCAAGGCAATGATCGTCACCATGCGTCATATCAATCCGCTGCTGGGCGAGCTGCGCCTTCAGGCCGTGCATCACGATTTGACCGGTGACAACATCATGGGCGCGCCCGATGCCGCCGGTCGGCTTCTGCCACAAGCCGTGATCGATTTCGGTGATCTGGTGACAGGCTGGCTGGTGGGCGACCTTGCCGTGACATGTGCGGCGCTCTTGCACCAGTCCGATGGTGATCCCTTCGGCGTGCTGCCAGTCATCCAGGCTTTTCACGCGCTTTATCCGTTGAATGAAGCCGAGATCAAAGCCCTTTGGCCTCTTATCGTCGCGCGCGCCGCCGTGCTGGTGGCCAGCAGCGAACAGCAATTGTCGATCGATCCCGACAATGATTATGTCTCCGGCAATCTGGAACATGAACGGGAAATTTTCACCCTCGCCACCTCCCTGCCCTTCTCGGTCATGGAAGCAGCGATCTTTGCCACGCTTGGCCAGGAACCACCGGAAGAGCGCCCGGTGCTTGGCCGGCTTCTGCCCGGCATCGATCCGCTCAGCGTGCATCTGACCGACCTGTCCACTCTCAGCCCCGCGCTGATCGAGGACGACTGGGCGGATGCCCAGATCGACTGGAAGCTGCTGGCCAAGGCCGCCGCCGATACCGGCGTTGCCGCGACCCGCTACGGTGAATGCCGCCTGTCCTATACCAGGCTTTTGTCGCCGCGCATGCCAGCAACCTTTGCGCTACATGTCGATGCCTGCTTGCCAGCCGGAACCGAGGCCGTGGTTCCCTTCGATTGCGTGCTAAAGCGCACCAGCCAGCACTTCATTTTGATGGCTCAGGATCTGGCCCTGCATATCCATGGGCTGGAATGCCAGTTTGAAGACGGTACGGAATTGCAGGCGGGAACGCCCCTTGGCCGGATTGCCGGCGCGGAAGGGTCCGTGGGCGGGCTGCGATTGCAGCTTTGCCGCGATCCTGACCTCGTGCCGCCGCTGTTTGCCAGACCCGATCACGCCTATGCCTGGCGGCGCGTCTGCCTGTCGCCCGCCGCCTTGTTCGGCGTCGATCTGGATGCGCCACTGCCAGGCAGCGAAGCCCTGCTTGCGACCCGTAACCAGCATTTTGCCAGCCCGCAAAAGCACTATTATGCCCATCCCCCACAGATCGAGCGTGGTTTTGGCGAACATCTGTTCGACATGGCGGGCCGCGCCTATCTGGACATGGTCAACAATGTCGCCACCGTTGGCCATGGTCATCCCCGTCTTGCCCATGCCGCCTGGACGCAGTGGTCGCGTCTCAACACCAATTCCCGCTTTCATTACCGCGCCGTCGCGGAATTTTCTGAGCGGTTGGCGAGCCTTGCGCCGGAAGGACTGGACACAGTTTTTCTGGTCAATAGCGGCTCGGAAGCCGTGGACCTCGCCATCCGGCTTGCCTGGGCGGCCAGCGGCAAACGCAACATGGTCAGCCTGAAGGAGGCCTATCACGGCTGGACCATGGCGAGCGACGCGGTCTCCACCTCGATTGCCGATAATCCGCGCGCCCTGGAAACCCGCCCGGACTGGGTATGGCCCCTCACCGCCCCCAACAGCTATCGCGGCCCGCATAGAGGGCCGGATAGCGCTGCCGCCTATATCGCTGAGGTGGAAAAAACGCTGGAAGAAATCGATGCCGCCGGTACGGGCCTCGCCGGTTTTATCGCCGAAAGCCTGTTTGGCAATGCCGGTGGCATCGCCTTGCCGCCCGGCTATCTCCAGGGCGTCTATCCCTTGATCCGGGCGCGTGGCGGGCTGTGCATCGCCGATGAAGTTCAGGTCGGCTATGGCCGTCTCGGCCATCATTTCTGGGGTTTCGAGCAGCAGGGCGTCATCCCTGATATCATCACCATCGCCAAGGGCATGGGCAATGGTCAGCCGCTCGGCGCCGTTATCACCACAAAGGCGATTGCCGATACCTTCGAGCAGGACGGTTATTTCTTCTCGTCCTCCGGTGGAAGCCCGGTCAGTTCAGTGATCGGCATGACGGTGCTGGACATCATGCGCGACGAAAACTTGCAGGACAATGCCCGCGATGTCGGCGATTTCCTGCGTGAAAAACTGGAGGATCTGGTTGCCGTCCATCCCCTGGCCGGTGCCGTGCACGGCATGGGGCTTTATCTTGGCCTCGAACTGGTCCGCAACCGCCAGACGCTGGAACCGGCGGCCCAAGAAACCGCCGCCATCTGCGAACGGCTGCTCGACCTCGGCATCATCATGCAGCCGACCGGCGACCATCTCAACGTCCTGAAGATCAAGCCGCCGCTCTGCCTGACCTATGAAAGCGCCAGCTTCTTCGTCGCCATGCTGGACAAGGTCCTAACCGAAGGCTGGTAACAGGCTTCGCCTGATGACTTTAAGGAGAGTCCATCTTTTCGGTAAAATCGGGCTTTTCGGTAAAATCGGGTTCCGCTTTCCCTGATAAACTCTAGAAAGCGGTAAACGTCATTGTCGTCAGCGAACGGACCACGCCGGGTACGGCCGAAATCTGCTCATTGACGAATTTGCCGACGTCCTGCCCATCCTCGATATAGACCTTCATCAGCAGATCATATTCGCCCGAGGTGGAATAAAGTTCTGAGACGATCTCCGCCTTATAGATCGCATCGGCCACCTCATAGGTCTTGCCGGGAACACATTGCAGCTGAACGAAAATGGGTTTCATGGAAATAGATCCTGAGATTGCGCGTCGAAACGTCTGAAAGACCGTGCGGGCAATGCCTGAGAAAACAATGCCACACTGTCTCTATCCGATACCGCAAATACAAGCGGGATGTCACCCTGCAATCGCAGGTCTCGCCTGCGCACGGATGCACAGGCGAATGGCACTTCGCCAAATCAGCAGTATTTACGAATGAGGCCTGAAGGCAACGACACCCCGGCTGCGCGCCCGAACCTCCGGTGAGGCAAGACATGTGGAAAGGGCCTCATAGCCGGGCGCACCGGGATAAGGCGCGACTACGCTTGGCGGGCTGTGGTTCGCCGGGCAAAAAATGATGGCTTCGTCCCCCGTCACCGCATCCAGCTCCAGGATTGACGCCGATCGGGTCATGAGAAACAGCGGGCGTGATTGGGAGCAGTGATGGCGCAGGTAACCGGTCAACGCCTCCTGCGTGGCGCGATCCAGGTCATCCTCCACCATGTCGATAACCAGGCAGGCGGGACCCTGAGCTTCCAGCCCGACCAAAAGGGCCGTCAAGGCATCAGAAGGAACAGCCCCTTCCTCCATGAGCCAAGCCAAGGCCCGCTCAATGCTTTCCCTTAAACAGAGATCGGCATCAAGACGCGCCTTTGCCGCACTGCCCTTGTCCTCAAGCCGGTCCAGACCAAGAAATGCTGCATCGGGCAAAGCGGCGGCGATGGCATGGGCAAGCCTGGTCTTGCCGCATCCGAGTGGACCGACAATATAATTGATTGGACGAATATCCAGCAGCTCGAAGCGTTCTCCGCCCCACGGCCAAGGAAGATCCAGGGCAAGCCGAACGTCGCCACTGCGACGAGACAGGCCCACCAGATCGGTGAATGACGGGACAGTCCCGGCAGCTATATCCTGGCGCAGCGCCCGGATTTTCTCCAGGGCTTGCGCCGTCTGCCGGATGGTCCGTTCAAGCGCGGACTGATGCCGCGCGAAAGCCGGTTCGAGGCATTGCGGGTCCCCTTCCAGCACGCGCTTGACCTCTGCAAGACTGAGGCCCAGATCTCGCAGGGCAATGATGTCCGTGGCGCGGGCCATTTCGGCAAGACCATAAGTCCTCCATCCCGCAGTGGTGCGAACCGGCGTTATCAACCCTTTCTGCTCGTAGAGCCTCAGGGCCTTCATCGATACGCCAAGTCGGCTCGCTGCCTCGGAAGCATTTAGATATTGAGCGGAATACGTCACGAATCACCTCGTTCGTTGTTAACCGCCATACGTATGGAAGCGGCCCCAAGGGACAGGTCAAGAGCAAATTCGCTCTACACTTCTCAAGCCTCCCGCCCTATTTTAGCATCATGATCAAGCCCGAGGCCCTGCTGCATCCGACTCCTGCCGGTCTCTATTGTCCGATCGGCGATTTTTATGTCGATCCGGTAAGACCTGTGGCACGGGCGTTGATTACTCATGGCCATTCCGATCATGCCCGCGCTGGTCATGATAAAGTATTGGCCACAAGGCAGACGCTTGACATCATGGCGTTGCGCTACGGCGCGGACTTTGCCAGATCGTCGCAGCCGGTCGATTTTGGGGAAACCCTCACGCTGGATGGCGTTGCCATCGGTTTTCACCCAGCCGGACACGTTCTGGGGTCGGCGCAGATTTCTATCGAGCGGGAGGGCACCCGCATTGTCGTTTCCGGCGATTACAAGCGCCGGCCAGATGCCACCTGTGCGGCTTTCATGCCTGTGCCGTGCGATGTGTTCATCACCGAAGCGACTTTTGCGCTGCCAGTCTTTCACCATCCCGATCCAGCGCTGGAAATCAGCAAGCTTTTGCGGTCGCTGGAACAGTTTCCGCAGCGCAGCCATCTGGTCGGAGCCTATGCGCTGGGTAAGGCGCAGCGGGTGATCTCGCTGATCCGCCAGGCGGGCTATGACAGGCCGATCTATATTCATGGTGCGCTCGCCAAGCTCTGCGACTATTACCAGAGCCAGGGCATCGAGCTGGGCGAATTGCGCCCCGCAACGGTGGAAAACGGCGGATCCAGCCATTTCGAAGGCGCTATCGTCATTGGCCCGCCTTCGGCTTTTGCCGATCGCTGGGCGCGGCGTTTTCACGACCCATTGCCGATTTTCGCCTCCGGCTGGATGATGGTGCGCCAAAGGGCCAAGCAGCGCGGGGTTGAATTGCCGCTGGTGATTTCCGACCATTGCGACTGGCCGGAGCTGATCGAGACGATTAGCGAATTGCAGCCCGGCGCCGTCTGGGTCACGCATGGGCGCGAAGAGGCTTTGGTGCGCTGGTGCGAGTTGAACGGTATCGCCGCCAAGCCGCTGCATCTGGTTGGCTATGAAGATGAGGGCGATTGATGCGCGCCTTTGCTACGCTTCTCGACCGCCTCGTCCTGACCCCAAGCCGCAATGGCAAGCTCAAGCTGTTGTCAGATTATTTTGCCAGCGTACCGGACCCGGACCGGGGCTATGCGCTGGGCGTTCTGGCCGGAACGCTCGATCTGAAGACGGTCAAGCCAGCCCTCCTGAAAGAACTGGTGTTGGAGCGGATGGACCCGGTTCTCTTCGGTTATTCCTATGATTATGTCGGCGATCTCGCCGAAACCATTTCGCTGGTCTGGAACCAGGACCGCGGTGAAAAGGCCGAAATAGCCGAACCGAGCCTTGGCGAGGTCGTGGCCCTCATGCAATCGCTTGGCCGCACCCAGGTGCGGGGTGCCGTGCGCGACCTGCTCGACCAGCTTGACACGTCTGGCCGCTTTGCCTTTCTCAAACTGGCGACCGGCGGCTTGCGGATCGGGGTCTCTGCAAGGCTTGCCAAACAAGCGCTTGCCGAGATGTCGGGCAAGGATGTCGGTGAGATCGAGACGCTGTGGCATGGGCTGGAGCCACCCTATGTGAGCCTGTTTGCCTGGCTTGAGGACGGAGCCGACAAGCCTGTGCTGGCGACACCGGCAATCTTTCATTCGGTCATGCTGTCCAATCCGGTCGGCAATGGCGATCTGGATGGTCTCGAGCCCGCCGATTTCGCCGCCGAGTGGAAATGGGACGGTATCCGGGTGCAACTGTCGCGCCATGGAGACACCTGCCGCCTCTATTCCCGCTCCGGCGACGACATTTCCGGGGCTTTTCCCGATATTGTCGCCGCAGCGAATTTCGATGGGGTGATCGATGGCGAATTGCTGGTCGGCGGCACCGCCCGCTCCAACCAGCCGACCCGCAGCTTTTCCGATCTTCAGCAACGGCTGAACCGCAAAAGCGTTACGACGAAAACGCTCAGCGATTACCCGGCCTTCATCCGCGCCTATGATCTGCTGTTTACCGGCGACCAGGACGTGCGAAACCTTGGCTATGAGGCTCGCCGGGGGCTGCTTGCAAAGATTGTCGAAAATGCCCCCGCCACCCGATTCGATCTTTCACCGCTGATTGCTTTTTCCAGCTGGGACGAGTTGGACGTACTGCGGCACGCCCCGCCCGATCCGGTCATCGAAGGGGTGATGATCAAGCGCCGTGACAGCATTTATCAGGCGGGACGCGCCAAGGGGCCATGGTTCAAATGGAAAAAGCAACCGCTGAATGTCGATGCGGTGCTGATGTATGCCCAGCGCGGCCATGGCAAGCGCTCCAGCTATTATTCCGATTTTACCTTCGGGGTCTGGATGCAGATGCCTGATGGTGGAGATCAGCTGGTGCCGGTGGGCAAGGCCTATTTCGGCTTTACCGACCAGGAGCTGGAAATTCTCGATAAATATGTGCGCAACAATACCATCGACCGGTTCGGACCAGTCCGCTCGATCCGCGCCGAGCCGGAGCATGGTTTCGTGGTGGAGGTGGCGTTTGAAGGGCTGAACCGGTCCACCCGGCACAAATCCGGCGTCGCCATGCGCTTTCCCCGAATTTCACGGTTGCGGAGCGACAAACTTCCGCGTGATGCTGACCGCCTGGAAACGCTGCTGCATATGCTGCCAGCATAACCATCAGATCATAAAAAAGCGGCGCCAGAACCATCATGGTTTCCAGCGCCGCACCCGCAAAACAACATCATGTCGCCAGCTGCGGTTTAGTTATATTAGTGGCGTTTGACCCACTCGTCGATCTCTCGGTCGGCCTCATCCTGGCCTTTTCCATAGAGTTCCTGCAATTTGCCGCTCAATTGTTTGCGATTACCGGCAATAACATCCAGGTCGTCGCCGGTCAGCTTGCCCCATTGAGCCTGGGCCTTGCCCTTGAATTGTTCCCAATTGCCTTCAACACGGTTCCAGTTCATCGCGGTCTCCTCTGCGATTGGCGATTTAAAGAAGCCCGTGCCGCCGTCAAATATCAGCGGTCCGAGCATGGTAGCATGAGATTAACGTCATGCAACCTGGAAGGTTCCGATTATGGCGATCGGGCGCGATTGCACAGGGGTCGATACAATCACCCCATGCAAGATAGGTGATCCGAAAATAGTTGAAAAATGGAACCCTTGGGCCTGAACAACGTTTGTTGATGGAGTTCGCGCCGCAGACGGGATAACAGTTTGCGCAGCCTTAAAATCCAGAAGGAGTTCGTCCATGGTCGATATCAATGAAGCCATCAATGATGTGGAAGCAGAAGCACGGTCCAAGGAACTCGAAGCGCAGATCGAGCAGCTCAAGCAGGACGTTGCCTCGCTGACGAGCACGCTCGCCTCCCTCGGCAGTGCAACCTTGCATCAGGTCGGCGACAAGGCATCGGATGCGATCAGCTCCGCACGTAGCAGCGTTTCCGCGCTGGAACAGGATCTGGAAGATAAAATTCGGGCAAAACCATTGCAGTCGGTCGCGGTTGCCGCTGGTCTCGGCTTCATTTTCGCCCTGCTGTCGCGGCGCTAATCAATGTTCGGTTTGCTCACACGTCTGACACTGGTGGCCGCAGAAGGCGTGAAGCCAAGGATCGACAAGGCTCGGCGCAACGCCATCGCTGGCGCTATTTCCGGGTTTTGTTTTCTGATTGCCATCGTTGCGGGGATTGTTTCCGGCTGGATCTTCCTGGCAGCTGAAATCGGTGCTGGTCCGGCCGGGCTGGTGATTGCAGGTATTGCGGTGTTGATCGGTCTGATCACGCTCGCGGTCGTCTCCATTATCAATCGGCGTGAGGCGCGCAGGCGGGCATTTCTTCAAACCGCGACACTGGCAGCGACTGATCCACTGACCATGGGCCTGATGGGACGCTTGCCTGGGATGCTGAAGGTCAACCCCATCGTCGGGGTCGCGGCGGTCGGCATGCTGGCCTATCTGTTTGCGCGCAGCCAAGGGATCGGTCGTAAGTAAGGGATCGGTCGTAAGTAACGGCAAATCCAATAGCAGTTGTTAAGTGCAGTCATAACCTCAACCGACGACGGAGCCCTGTTTCGGCGGTGTTCTTTGTCGCCTTGTTTTTAACCGAAAGGACCAAATCCATGGCCAAAGTTGCAGAAGTATTGAAGCCCAGAGCCCGTGACGAAAAAATCAGCACCGGTCTCGAAGACAAGTACCGCGAACAGGCCTCCAAGGATCTCTCCAAGATCCTGGCAGCCACTTATGCGCTGACAATCAAGACCCAAGTCTATCACTGGAACGTGGTTGGTCCGCTATTCAAGCCGATCCACGAACTGACGGAAGAACATTATAACACGCTGTTTGCCGCCGTCGACATTATTGCCGAGCGTATTCGCGCCCTCGGACATCTTGCCCCAGTCAACCTGCAAAGCAGCAGCAATTTCGCGCCAAAGACTGGCGAAACCCAGCATCACGCCGCCATCGACATGGTCCGGGATCTGATCGCAGACCACGAGGCTGCCGTGCGCCAGATGCGCGAGGTAGGCGAGGCTGCCGACGAAGCTGGCGATCTGGTTACATCAGACATGCTGACAGCGCGCCTGACCTTCCACGAAAAAGCATTGTGGATGTTGCGGGCGATTATCGCTTCATAAGAGTATTTTTAGAAAAATGCGGGAGCCGGTTTCACCGAAGAGACTGATTTGAACAACAAAAGCGTCATGTGATTTGCAAACACATGACGCTTTTTCTATATTTCCCGTCACCCCGTCTGTCGTAAACACCGGTTTCAGGCGTTACCCGACTTGGACTTCGCAGTCTGCTCGGCAGCATCGAGCCTCTCCAGCAGGTCCAGAAAGTGATCCGGGGTCCCCTCCTCGACAAGCTCATCGTAATAGGTTTTCAAACGCGCCGCGATCATGGCATTGGCCTGGCTCTCCTTTGTCGGAGCTTTGACGGATTTCGAGGACTTTTTTTCGGACATGATGTCAATGCCTGCGGCCTGGAGAGGGAGCTTGTTATATGATATGCATTCTATCAAGAAATAGATCGCAGCAAGAGAAATCCTGGTTTTTTGTATCCAAGACAGTTACAAATAAGATAATAGCACAATACCGGGCATGGCTTTCTTGATCTTTATCAAATAGAGATCCGAACATTCGAACATATAAATCAACCGCATCCGATGCATTGACCTTGAACATCAGAATGAATATCGCTGCTTGTTTAAACCACTGGGGATATCTATAGCAATTCTAGAAATCCAGGGGTTGTTGGTCGAATCAAAACCCTTTTGTCCCGACTGACCGAAAAGCCTTCAATGATTTTGGCAGGAAAGGATTGCAGCAGGATTTGCGTCTTGAACTTCATCGGTCCGCTGGCATAAGCTCGTGAGCATCATCTGATTTTAACGCCTGCCCATTCTTTTCCCAGTCTCGCGACAGTGGTTTGCCTTGCCCATAAAGACGAAAATCATCGAAGATCGCTCATCATACCCTTTGCAAATATCTCAAGCCTTTGACAGATTTGATATATTGCGCCCTCTTCGAGGCGGGGACACATCGGTCTCCTTGCACCATAATATAAGTGCAGGTCATGACGTGGATAGAATGGATCGATATCGACCGGCACCCCGCACGGATCGGGCAAATAGCCGGACGAAATTTGGAACTTTTTTTGGATCCCCGCGTTTGCTAGCGAGTTTATGCTGCATTCGTGCAAACTGGAGAAGCTGAATGTCCCTTACCACCCGCGTCGCTGCTCATATTCCTTATTTGAGGCGATATGCCCGAGCTGTGACGGGCTCGCAGACATCGGGCGACGCCTATGTCGCCGCTGTTCTGGAGGCTCTGATCGCCGATCTTTCGGTCTATCCCGAAGCCAGCAGTGATCGGGTTTCACTTTATAAACTGTTTGTCACGATTTTCGGCTCGACCCATGTCGAAATCCGGCCGATGACCTCGCCTTTTGCCTGGGAAAAGCGGGCCGCTTCTAATCTTTTGGCCGTTCCTCCGCGTGAGCGCCACGCCTTCCTGCTGATCTCAGTCGAAGGCTTTACCTATGAGGAAGCTGCGGAAGTGCTCGGCGTCAGCGACAGCGACTTCCGGGGTCTGTTCAACCAGGCCGCCGTGGAAATCTCCCGCCAGGTGGCAACCGATATCATGATCATCGAAGACGAGCCGTTGATCGCGCTCGATATTGAGCAGATGGTGGAAGATCTCGGTCATCGCGTCACCGGCATTGCCCGGACGCACAAGGAAGCGGTCGAGCTTTATGGCCGAACCAACCCGAAAATGGTGCTTGCCGACATCCAGCTAGCCGATGGAAGCTCTGGCATCGACGCCATCAATGATATCCTGAAGGTGGATACCGTACCGGTGATCTTCATTACCGCCTTCCCGGAACGTTTGCTGACCGGCGAGCGGCCGGAACCGGCGTTTCTCGTCACCAAGCCGTTCAATCCCGATATGGTCAAGGCACTGATCAGCCAGGCACTGTTCTTCAACGAACATGCCAAACAGGATGCCTGACGGCTGGACCATGCGATTTTGGACCGGTCCGGTTTGGCATCGCAGTCAATGAAGGGATAGCGTCGAAGCACGAGGCGCCGGATAAAACGGATCGTCATTGCGATGTTGGTGAAACTATGCAGGCGCATGGATGCCGCGGGCCCTTGAAAGAGGGCTACCGCCGCCGGAGAGAAGCACTTGGTAAATCGGTTGACATGGTTCGAACCGCAGCGTGCTGACAGGCCCTTGCGTGAGTTCTTTATCACGGCCCTGCTGGACATTGGCGCAAGCCTGACCCTTCAGGACATGGACGGGCGCTATATCTGCATTACATCCCTGCCGCAGCGTTGGCCGCTTGCCCATGGCGAAGAACCCAGTGACGATTCGATTTTCGGACCCGAAATCGGCGCCCAGTTGCGGGAGTTGAAAGCCGGGCTGGTGGAGGCGGACCAGGGTGCGGAACTGAATGTCGAACCGGGCGACGATACGGTGTTTGAATTTCGCTGCCGGATGATCCGCATCAGCCCGGAAGAGGTCTGCATGATGACGATCCTGGTGGACCGGACCGAAGAAAAGCGCCGCGAACGCCTATTGCGCGCGCTGTTGCGTGAGGTCAGCCACCGTTCGAAAAACCTGCTGGCGATCATTCAAAGCATCGCTTTCCAGACAGCCCGTTATTCCGGGACGCTCGACCAGTTTCTGGGCAAGTTTCGCGGCAGGCTGCATGCACTGTCGATGTCGCAGGACCTGATTACTGATTCCAGTTGGCGTGGCGCTTATTTTCAGGATCTTGTCCGCCAGCAATTGGAAAAATACGTGCCGGAAACGGCAAATCTCGTTCAGGTGTCCGGTGATAATGTTCTGCTGTCGCCCAATGCTTCCCTGCATATCGGGCTTGCCCTGCATGAGCTGATCGTCAACGCGGTCAGCCACGGCGATTTCATCAGCCAACGCAAGAAAATCGAGGTCGCCTGTCATCAGCAATGGACACGCAATGGCGAGGAAATCCGGGTGACCTGGAACGAGCCGATTGAAACACTGTCTGGCGAGGATCTGGAACGCGCCAGGGGACGATTTGGCAGCACGGTGCTCGAACGTGTTGTGCCCGCTTCCGTCAACGGCCATGTCGTCCACCGGTTCGATAAGGAAAGCGTCTATTATGAGCTGACATTTCCAGTCGAACTGCATGAATAACTGTATTTCACGCTACGGTCCCTGAGCAGGGAACCTATTCCTCTCGCCAATCTTTTGTGGGTGCGGGCTTTCGTGAGTGCGGACTTTGTGTATGCGAATGCGTTTACACGCCGCGACACTGCACCCCGCCGCAATACGGTGCGTCGGAAACGATGCAAGTCCACTTGCGAGACAATTCAAACCTGCTGCATAATCCTGTCGCAACACTATTCCGGTTTGCGAGCGATTGTGCAGGAGTGAGCCATGGAGCCCTGATGCGCCTCTTTAATTGTTCCAATTGCAGAAACATGGTGTTCTTCGATAACACCCAATGCCTGTCCTGCCATTCCCTGTTGGGTTTCCGCCCATCCGACAACGGGTTTATCGCCATTGATTCCAGCAATGCCGCGCTGATTGATGGCGTGCCGCAGCAGGGCTTTATCCGGCTCTGCGCCAATGCGCGCCATGACGCCTGCAACTGGCTGGTCGAGGACGGTGAGGAATTTTGCCTCGCCTGCCGCCATAATCTGGTTATTCCTGATCTCTCCAGCAACGACAATCTCGAAAACTGGCGCAAGATCGAGAATGCCAAGCATGTGCTGTTTTATTCACTCCAGCGCTTCGGCCTGCCGTTGGTCACGCGCACTGATGCGACGCCAGACGGGCTGGCCTTCGAGTTCCTGGAAGACGATTCAGCCCGCACCGGCGGCCAGCCCGTCATGACCGGCCATGATTCCGGCCTGATCACCCTGAATATCGCCGAGGGTTCCGATGCGGAGCGCGAAGCAAGGCGTGTGGCCCTGGGCGAACCGTTTCGGACCCTGATCGGCCATTTCCGCCACGAAGTCGGCCATTACTACTGGAATGTCCTGGTGCGCGACGGCAACCAACTCGAGCAATGCCGGGTAATTTTCGGCAATGATGAAGAAGATTATGGCGAAGCCCTGCAACGGCATTATGCCAATGGACCGGTTCCGGGTTGGGAGGGCAGCTTCATCAGCGCCTATGCCGCCAGCCACCCCTGGGAAGATTTCGCCGAAACCTGGGCTCACTACATCCATATTGTCGATGCCCTGGAAACGGCCTACGCGTTCGGCCTGCGCACCCGTCCGATCATCGATGAACAAAATCTGACCGTCAAAGTCGATTTCGACCCCTATAGAGTGGATGGCGTCAGAGCCCTGATCGATGCATGGGTCCCGCTGACTGTCGCCGTCAACAGTATCAACCGCAGTATGGGCCAGCCGGATCTCTATCCCTTCGTGCTGTCGGAACCCGTCTTGGTGAAACTTCAATATATCCACGACCTCATTCATGGGGCCACGCATAAAGCCGGCTTCTGAAATCGACCTGCAGCGGGGAACCATCGGGTTCCCCGGGTACTCGCAGCTGATCACTGTGATATTTTGGCGACAGCATGCCCATGTTGTCCTTCTCCCGCCAGCCCCATCAGGAACAAGCGAATAGCAAGGCCGTTACCCTTTTCAAGGGTAAGGAGATTGGCCATGATGAGCTTTGCGGCAATAATGGTGATTGTTGCTTGTCATCCCGAACGAACGGATTGCATAGACCGGCCTGTGGCCGTGATCGATTATGCCGATGCGAACCTGTGCCGGGCTGATCTGCCGGAGAAATTGCGTCGTCTGGAAGGTTATGCCCTGAAGATGTATGGGGATTGTATTCCAGTCGCACCCAGCCTGCTTGCAGGAAAAACCGGCATTCGCTCCATCATGGGGGCGCGCGAACTGCAAGCGTTGAAAAGCCAGGGCGGCTCTCAAAAACAAGTGCAGGCTGTGGCCTTGGACAATAACCGCTTCTAAAGTCTTCTAAATATCCATAAGCCCCTGGACACCCGAGGGCAGTGTGAGCTTTTTCACGCTCACTGTGCTTTCCGTCCGGTGATAAAACGCGATAGGGCCCGGCAAGTTGCCGGGCCCTATCGTTGTTACCAGTTCGCAGGGATCAGGCGCGCCTGAACAGACGGCTCACCAGCGAAATCAGGAAGAGCACGATGAAGACAAAGAACAGGATCTTTGCAATACCGGCCGAAGCGCCAGCAATACCACCAAAACCCAATGCGGCGGCGATAAGAGCGACGACGAGAAAGACGAGAGAATAATACAGCATGGATTTGAACTCCGTTATCAACTGATTTAGAAACGAAAATCTGGGGCCAAAGTTCCATCCACCTCGTCAAGACGTTACTTTTTGTCGCAAACCGGTTAACGACAGTCTGGATCTTCTCGATAATTTCTTGCCCGCCCAAAGCGCAGCACACCGAGCCGGGTCCATAGATCGCTGTCGCCGACAGCCGGTAATTGAGGACCGTTATCATTTCACCTTAATTTGATGAAATGCTGTCACTCGACATCTTGTTCTCGATATGCGACATTTCAATTTAACACGTTATATTTTCAGCATAATTTCCTCCTTGCTTCATGTCTGACGCTAGAGACTAACCCGGAGAAAAAATATGCGGGGAGAAGCGGAACCTTCTCAGATATGGTCCGTTAAGCCTCACATTAAAATCAACCGTCAGAGACATCATGAACAACCAGCATAATCATCGTGACGCAGGAGAGGATGGAACCGGGGGAATCCCGGCTGAGGCACACGGCACGATCAGCAGCAAGCTCCGGCAATTCTATGATTCCGTCCAGGAAGAAGGAATTCCGGACCGTTTCATGGACTTGCTTGAGCGTCTGGATGCCGCCGAACAAAATGCGGGGAAACAGTGCGACAGGAAGGACACTGCTCGATGACCCTTGAAAAGCAATCGGATGATCGCGGCTTCAAGAGAGATATGCTGGCTGCCCTGCCCAATCTACGTGCGTTTGCCGTCTCGCTTGCGGGACGCCATCACGTCGCGGATGATCTTGTCCAGGATACGATCATGAAAGCCTGGGCAAAGCAGGATCATTTCGAACCAGGCACCAATATGAAAGCCTGGCTGTTCACCATTCTGCGCAATGAATTCTATTCGCAAATGCGCAAGCGCGGCCGCGAGGTCTCGGACCCAGACGGCATTTTCACCTCACAGCTGGCCGTTCATCCTCAGCAATACGGTTCGCTCGACCTTCAGGACTTCAAAAAGGCGCTCGATCAACTGCCGAGCGACCAGCGCGAAGCCATTATTCTGGTGGGTGCCTCCGGTTTCGCCTATGAGGAAGCAGCGGAAATTTGCGGTTGCGCCGTCGGCACCATCAAGAGCCGGATCAACCGGGCGCGAAACCGCCTGCAGGAGATCCTTGGTGTGAGCGGTGAAGGCGATTTCGGACCCGACGCTCATGACGCTGCGGTAACGAAACGCGCATTCGCGGTATAACGACATCTCCCAATCGGCGCGCGGGTCGCGCCGATTGGGAGAGATCTGCTTGTCATCTGTTCGGCCCCTGATCGGCGCCATTCCCCTTGATCTTTATGTCTGAACCAGTGCCCATCCGATCTCGATTGGCCGCCGCTTCGAATACCGCAGCCAGGAGCCGTTGCTCGTCAAACGGCTTCGTCAGGAGCGCAAAGCCCGGTTCCGGCTGGTTAAACCCGGGCACCTCGTCGAAGGAGGTCAGAAACACCACTCCGGCATTATGACTTCGAATAAGATCGAACCGCGTGCGGTTCTGTTCCGGCATGATGGTCGCATCGATCAGCACCACATCATAGCGGGCTTCGCTCAATCTCAATGGCATATCGCGAGGGAGGCAAACGGTGATTTTACCGCCTGCCACTTCCGTGAGCACGACCTCGATCTCAATGGCGATCAAGGCCTGCTTTTCAGCAACGAGTACATGCAGCGGTTTTTCAGTCATTGATTAACCTTTTTGCTTAAAAGCCCTTATCGGTGCTTCATCGCTTCGGGTCATTTAAAAAAGACATGTCACCCCTCCTCAATCAGGAACATTTGCTCCATCTGATACTTTACTGAAAATAAAAGCAAATAAGGAGGCGGAATGCCAGAGGAACCGGCAAGACATGGAGAACGGCTCAAGAACGGAATTCACACGGCCTGCCTGGTCTGCCCCATCCGCCTCAACGATCATTTCCGGGAGTTTACACCCGGCGAACTTGAGTTCGTTCGCGCGTTCCGAAAGGGTGAATTTCATGCTGACGCGGGGACGACAATCCTTGTTGAAGGCAGCCATAGCGCCCATCTTTACACAACCCTGACCGGCTGGGGATTTCGCTATAAAATCCTGGAGGACGGTCGCCGGCAGATTCTGAATTACGTGGTTCCCGGCGATATGATCGGTTTACAGGGCGCGGTTTTCGATGAAATGGCCCATTCCGTCGAAGCGCTGACACCCATGCGGCTTTGCGTCTTTGAGCGAGAGCGGCTTTTTTCCCTTTTCGAAAAACATCCAGGCCTTGGCTACGACCTGACCTGGATTGCTTCACGCGAAGAAAGCATGCTGGACGATCATCTGATCAGCATTGGCCGGCGCACCGCACTGGAACGCGCTGCCTATCTGCTGGCTTTCCTGGATGATCGCGGCCGGGTGGCTGGGCTCATCGACGCGGAGAAACCCTATTTGCCAATCACCCAGGTCCATGTTGCCGACACGCTCGGCCTTTCGATCGTTCACACCAACAAGACATTGAAAAAGCTGACTGCCCGTGGCCTGATCCGCTGGCTGGACCGTGGGTGCGAGATCCTCGACAGCGCCGGTCTTCAGGCTGCCGCAAACTGGACGCCCGATGGCGTCATGCGCCGTCCATTTATATGAACGGCATTTTTGTTGAGATCAATCGATACGCTATCTGCCGTTTCTCATAAAGAAACCGAAGTCCGTCAGCTGGAGATCCGGCGGACTTCGGCTTCGCCCGCCTTGGGGGGCAAGGAACGGGCATCTTCTCCCACGCCGAAGGACGCAGGATAAGGCAAGTCTATTGTAATACCTGTATTTTATGCGACGATGACAATGCCGCTGACCAAGGCGATGATGAAGATTACCAACACGATAAAGATCAGGATTTTCGCAATACCGGCAGAAGCGCCCGCCACGCCCCGAAAGCCCAGAAGGCTGGCAACGGCAGCAATCAACAGAAAAATCAAAATCCAGTGCAGCATGACAGGCTCCTTGAAAGAATTATCGGCAGGAGAACGGCAAGCGACTGAAAATGTTCCTTCATTGGCAATGAGCGACACCCGGCATGGGCAATTTTCCATGGTCTTCGCAGGCAACAAGCCGCCATGCTCCATGCCCGTTGATCGGGAAAACCGGAAACCACTTTTCCCTGGCAAGCACGAGAGACTGCCCGCTTCATTCTGAACCAGGCAGTCTCTCTGATCTTCTGTGTGAGCTTGCCTGATCGGGAAAACCGGGAACCACTTTTCCCTGGCAAGCTCTGGGGCAAGCTCAGGGAAAATGCATCCTTGGCAAGATTATACTTGAAAACATAACTCAACTTTAATATCGACAAACAATTAAAGGCACAGCCCCGCCATGCGCGGGACATGCTGGCAATGGATTTTGATCGGAAGGTTGTTTGATGGCGTATCGTCGCTCCTCTTCGCTCGCTCGCGTGAGCATGACCGTGGTTGTTGGCTCGGGTCTGCTGATAACCGGCACCCTGATGAGTTCGTCCGCCGCCTTGGCCCAGCAAGGGACGGCGCCCGCCCAAACCACAAGCGAACCGGGCCCAGCCATTCCTGCGCAAACGTCGATACAAGAGGCGCCTGCGGCACCCACCAATTTGACAGCCCCACCATCTGACACCCAACCAGCGGAAAACGGCACGCCAGCTCCGGCACCCTCGCCCACAGAAGGCGTCGCAGTGGAGGCTCCCGCCGCAGTCCAGCGCTCTGACATTCCCCACGATCTTTCCCCTGTTGGCATGTTCATGGCCGCCGACTGGGTCGTTAAGTCAGTGATGATTGCCCTTGGCCTTGCCTCCGTTGCAACCTGGACCATCCTCCTTGTCAAAACCCTTCAGCTCTCCGGCTCAAAGGCGAGGCTGCGGCGCGGTCTGGCTGTGCTGCAAGAGGCGCGATCCCTTTCGCAAGCGGCAGGCGCATTGCAGAAGCGGCGCGGCACCGTGCCCGACATGCTGCTGATCGCTGCACGCGAGTTGAAACTGTCAGAGCCTGCGCTCGATTATGCTGGCAATGACGGGGTCAAGGAACGGGTGAGCTCGGCCCTGTCGCGGATCGAATCGCGCGCCGGACGCCGGATGACCGCCGGAACCGGCATTCTTGCCACCATCGGCTCGATCGGTCCCTTTGTCGGTCTGTTCGGCACCGTCTGGGGCATCATGAATTCCTTCATTGGCATTTCGCAATCGCAGACCACCAATCTTGCCGTCGTCGCGCCTGGTATTGCCGAGGCGCTGCTGGCCACGGCCATTGGCCTGGTTGCCGCCATTCCCGCCGTGGTGATCTATAACGTGTTTGCCCGCGCGGTGACCGGCTATCGCCAGCAATTGCTGGATGCGGCAACGGCAGTGGAGCGGCTGGTCAGCCGGGATCTCGATTTCCGCAAGGTGCCGGCCGATGTGCGCGCCGCCCGCCTCAAGGTGGTGACGGAATAATCCGATGGCTGGAGGTATCCGCGAAAATTCGAGCGACGATCTGGTTGAAAACCACGAGATCAATGTCACGCCCTTCATCGATGTCATGCTGGTTCTGCTGATCATCTTCATGGTGGCCGCGCCGCTGGCGACTGTCGATGTCAATGTCGATCTCCCCGCCTCCAGCGCCGCACCGGCCAAACGGCCGGATGAACCGGTCTATCTCACCCTGAAACAGGATCTCAGCCTGGCGCTTGGCAATGACACGGTCAGCCGCGACAGACTGCCGACCGTGCTGGAACAGGTCTCCAAGGGCAATAAAGACACGCGGATTTTCCTGCGCGCCGATAAGAATGTCGGCTACGGCGAATTCATGACGGTGATGAACCTGCTGCGCGACGCGGGCTATCTGAAGATCGCCTTGGTTGGGGTGGAAACATTGCCGCAGGCGACCAGCATTACGCCGCCCGCAGAGGATACCAACGGCCAATGAGCAGGCAAGCGGATCCGACAGGGCGGCGCAGTTCCGCCCTCGATTGGCTGCTCTGGTGTACAGCCGGAACCCTGGTGTTTGCCGCCCATGCCGGTGCCGTGGTGCTGATGCTGCAACAACCGGAAGAACCGTTGGCCGACGGTGCTCCGCCTGCTGCCATCATGATCGAACTGGCTCCCGAGCCGGTCGCTTCCAAGGTCGAAGAAAACCAGATCACGCCCGATCAACAGGATGCCGAAGAGGTAAAATCCGAAGCGGTGCAGAAGCCGCCCCAGCCGGTCGAACCGCCACCCGTGCCACAGCCGCCCGAGGTGCAGCCACCGGAACCGACACCGCCTGAAAAAGTCGAGGAGACACCACCACCGCCACCCGACGTCGCGGAAGTACAGCCCGAACCACCACCGGAACCCGAGCCAAAACCGGTGGAAGAACCGACGGTGGAGGAACAGGTAACCAAGGAACTGGAAAATGTGGAAGTCCCGCTGCCCGTAACTCGCCCAGTGCAAAAGCCGGTGGAGACCGCAGACACGACGCCGGTTAAAAAGAAGCAACCGAAAGCCGCCCCGCAGCCGCAGGCCCAGAAAGCCCAGCGCGAGGCCCAGGCAGAGGTGACGCAATCGGACAGGACGGCGGCCTCCACCACCAGTTCTGGTCTGTTTTCATCGAGCGTCAGCCCGCAAAAATGGCAGGCACGGTTGGCGGCCTATCTTGAGCGACGCAAGCGCTATCCAAGCGAAGCCCGCGCCAACAAGGAGGAAGGCACGGCCTATGCCCGCTTCCAGATCGATGACAGCGGCAATGTTCTCTCTGTGTCGATTTCCCGTTCTTCAGGGTTTCCAAATCTGGATCAGGCAACGGTCGATGCCATAAAGCGTTCGTCGCCGGTGCCAGCACCTCCGCCAGGTGTCAGCAAGACGATTACGGTGCCGTTCCGCTTCAATCTCAAATAACAACCGGAAAAAGGCAACTCCCGTCAGACCAGTGCGGGAGATGCGGAGTGTGTCGCGCAACGCAGACGCTCCGCTTCAGCCATCATCAATGGGCCGACACCCTTGATGTCGTCGTCGTTCAACGCTTCGGACAGGTAATAGGCAGGCGTTCCATCCCGGTAGACGCCGCCAAAACCGCCCAGTCCGGCCACACAGCAAATCTGCTTCATTACGATCCGACCAGAAGCGTTGGGACCAAGCGCATGACGGTGAAGGCTCTCCAATGCCTTTGACCCGACCTCTGCGGTTGCCGCCGCGATCCCGAGCCGGTCTGCCTTCAGAGAGGCATAGGCGAACATCGCCGTGGCAGAGCTTTCAGGATAATTGCCGCTAAGATCGGGCTGATCGATAACCTGCAACCAGCGTCCATCCCGGGTGCGCAGGTGTGAAAGCCGGGCGAGAAGTCCGCCAAGCTTTTCAGCCAGTAAAGACTTATCCGCGCCTTGTGGCACCAAGTCGTAGAGATCGACCATGGCCATCACCAGCCAGCCGATCGCCCGTGCCCAATGGGCAGGCGACAGGCCAGTTTGCGGATCGGCCCAGGCTTGCAGCCGTTCCTCATCATAGCCGTGACGATAAAGCCCGCTCACACCATCCGAGGTCAGCTCGAGCGTGACCAGCAGTTCCTCGAGCGCATCGCGGACCATAGACTCCTCGCCAGCCAACTTTCCGTATTCGGCCTTGAAGGCGAGGCCCATATAGAGCCCATCCAACCAGACTTGATGGGGATAGCGCAGCTTGTGCCAATAAGGTCCGGCGCCAAGACGCGGATGGCTTTGCAATTGCCGGGCAAGCCGGTCTGCCGCAACCCGGTAACGATCGTCACCGGTCATTTTCAACAGGAAAATCAGCGCCCGGCCCGGCAGGATATTGTCGATATTATACTCGGTCAGCACGTAATCACGCATCTGGCCCTGATCATCCAACTGGCCATCGACCAGCCGCTTCAGATGCGCCGACCATCTCGTATCACCGGTCGCCTCGTAAAGCGCGATCAGCCCGGCATAGAGACAACCGTCCTCATAGCACCAGCTGCCGCCCTTATAAGGCTGATAATCACGAGCATAGGCGTCGAAATACTCGACCAGATCGACAGTCATACGGCAGGCCTCCCAAGCGATACAGGCCTCGGTCCTCCAACCGTTGCCACGGGCGCCAAGGTCATCCGGCTTGGCCCCATTGTCAATCGCCATGTCGCCAGCCGGTAACCGTCAATGCGTCACTTCAGTATGTTACCTGCGCAAGATGACCCAGATGGCGTGGATGATGCCAGGGATATAGCCGCACAATGTCAGCAGAATATTCAGCCAGAATTGCAGGCCAATGCCGACCTGAAGGAAAACCCCGACCGGGGGTAGAAGAATGGCAAACAGAATGCGAACGACGTCCATGACCTATCCTTTGTGCAACACATGTCCATGCAGAAATGGATATCGAGGCAAAAGGGTCCATGCCGCCAATCATGAAATTTTGGTCATCAACCGACAGAACCCTTGCTGCGCAGCACCATGCCATAGAGATCACGAGGCTCATCGGGGTCGGCCAGCAAGTCCAGCTCAGTGAAAAGCCCGGTTTCGGCCAGCTTGCTGCGCACATAGCGCAGGGCCGAAAAATCCTCGATGGCAAAGCCGACCGAATCGAACAGGGTGATCTGGCGCGAATCGCTACGTCCCTTGGCCGTGCCGGTCATGACCTGCCACAGTTCTGTGACGGGATGATCGGGAGCCATTTGCTGGATCTCCCCCTCGATCCGGGTCTGGGGTGGATATTCGACAAAAATATCGGCACGGTGGAGGATATCGCGGTGCAATTCGGTTTTGCCCGGGCAGTCACCACCCACCGCGTTGATATGAACACCGGGACCAACCATGTTGTCAGTCAAAATAGTGGCGCATTGCTTGTCGGCGGTGACAGTGGTGATGATATCCGCGCCCTCGACCGCCTCCTGCGAGGAATGGCACAGCGTTATCGCCAATCCGCTTCCCTCAAGATTGCGCAGGCATTTGTCGCTTGCGCTGCGGTCGATGTCGTAGAGCCGAAGATGCGTGATGCCACAGATCGCCTTGAAGGCCAGCGCCTGAAACTCGGCTTGCGCGCCATTGCCGATCACCGCCATGCAGCGGGCATCGGGCCGCGCGAGATATTTGGCCGCGACTGCCGATGTCGCTGCCGTGCGCAATGCCGTCAGAATTGTCATTTCCGACAGCAGCATCGGATAGCCATTGCCGACATCCGACAACACGCCGAAAGCCGTCACGGTCTGGCGGCCCTGCCGCATGTTCTTCGGATGGCCGTTGACATATTTGAAGCCATAGAGCGTGCCGTCGCTGGTCGGCATCAACTCGATCACCCCATCGCTGGAATGCGAGGCGATGCGCGGCGTCTTGTCAAACACCTCCCAGCGGCAAAAATCCTCCTCGATCACTTCGGCCAGTTCGGTGAGGAAGGTCTCGACCCCGATCCGCAGCACCAGTTTCATCATGTGATCGACGCTGACGAAGGGGACGATATTCAGATTGGCAATGGCAGTCATAGGGGCACTCATCAAACACTCCCGGCGTAGTCGCGTGTGGGGCGGTCCATGACCTGCCGTCCCATCAGGCTCGCCGTCAGATCGGCCATCAGGATGGCGGTGCGGCCCCGCTCATCCAGGAAAGGGTTGAGTTCGACCAGATCGAGGCTGGAGACCAGGCCACTGTCATGCAGCATTTCCATCACCAGATGCGCCTCGCGGAAGGTGGCACCACCTGGCACCGTGGTGCCAACGGCGGGCGCAATCATCGGATCGAGAAAATCCACATCGAAACTGACATGCAGCAAGCCATTCGCGGCCCGAACCTTATCCAAAAAAGCCCGCAGCAGCACGGCAACGCCATGCTCATCGATCATCCGCATGTCATGCACGGTGATGCCGGTCCGGCGCAAAGCCGCGCGTTCGGCTGGATCGACACTGCGAATGCCGATCATTGCCACATGAGCCGAATCGACCGCTTCGACCAGATCCGGAAAATAGCCGGTAAACCCCGGTTGACCGGTGAAATAAGCGACCGGCGTACCATGCAGATTGCCGCTTTCCGTGGTCTCCAGCGTATGGAAATCGGTATGGGCATCCAGCCAGAGCACGAAAAGCGGGCGGCCTTGTTCCGCCGCCCGGCGCGCCAGTCCCGGCACCGTACCAGCCGAAAGGGCATGATCTCCACCCAAAAAAATCGGCATGGCATCCGCACTTTCGCGGTAGGCGACCTCGGACAAGGTCTCGATCCAGGCAACGGTTTCCGGCAGGTGATGCACGGCGGGATTGGGATGGCTGAGGTCCTTGAAAACGGCAGGCGCGACATTGCCGAGATCGGTGACGCGATGACCCAGCTCTTCCAGCATCGGGCCGAGCCCGGCAATGCGCAGCGCGCTCGGTCCCATTTCACAACCCAGACGGCCCGCCCCGATCTGCAAGGGAACTCCGATCAATCTGCACTCCATGCGCACCTCCTGTTATTGTCGCTATTCAACCATTTGAAACTGGCGATTTGAACGATATAGATTGGCAATAATCTCCATATGGCTTATCGTTATGGCAGTTTTATTGCTCAAAGTGAGAAGCTGGTGGACGATCTCGATGAAAGACTGGTCACGCTTCTGCGCCATAATGGCCGGCGCAGCATTTCCGATCTGGCGCTGGAAACCGGCGCGTCGCGCGCAACGGTGCGGGCGCGGCTGGAGCGGCTGGAGCGTGATGGCACCATTCTTGGCTATACCGTGATCCTGCGGGCCGATACGGTCGATCTTGGCGTGCGCGGCATCATGATGATCGAAATCCAGGGCCATGTCACTGACAAGGTGATCCGGGCGCTGAGCGGTTTTCCCGAGATTTCCGCTGTGCACTCCACCAATGGCCGCTGGGACCTGATCGTTGAACTGGGCGCGGCAACCCTGACGGATTTCGACAGTGTCTTGCGACGTGTGCGACTGGTTCCCGGCATTACCAATAGCGAAACCAGCCTCATTCTTTCGACGCCGCGCTCAACCCGGGCAAGGCTGTCGAAGCCGTGAGCGCACCAACATCATCCGCAGCGCAACAAGGACGGAAACCCATGACAGATCGGCTGAAGGGAAAAGTCGCCATCATTTCCGGTGGCGCAACCGGCATGGGCGGGGCAGCCTCGCGGCTGTTTGCAGCCGAAGGCGCTGCCGTCGCCATCATCGACCGCAATGGCGCAGAAGCCGAGCAGACGGTCAAGGATATCCGTGATTCTGGCGGCATAGCCGATTTCTGGGTGGCCGATGTCTCGGAGGAAGACGCCGTTCAGGCCGCCGTCAAGCGTGTCGAGGACCGGTTCGGGGCTGTCACCGTGTTGTTCAATCACGCCGGCACCATCGTTATCAAACCATTCCTGGAAACCACGCTGAAGGAATGGGACTGGCTGCACGCCGTCAATGTCCGCTCGATGTTCCTGATGACCCGGGCCGTTCTGCCCGGCATGATTGCCGCAGGCGGCGGCTCCATCGTCTGCACGTCATCAATATCCGCCGTGGCCGCGACGCCGATGGAAGTGCTCTATGACACCACCAAGGGGGCGGTCCATATGTTTGCCCGCGCCATCGGCGTGGAATTCCGCGACCGGAACATTCGCTGCAACGCCGTCTGCCCCGGCTTTATCCGCACGCCGCATGGATTGCGGGAATTGACCGACCTGCAAGCGCTGGGCGTCGATGTCTCGGATGCCGCCATCATCGCCCAACAGGGCCGGATCGGCGAACCGGAAGACGTGGCCCGCGCTGCCCTTTACCTCGCCAGCGACGAATCCCGCTTCGTCAATGGCGCCCATCTGTTCGTGGATAACGGCTTTACAGCGATTTGAGCATGGAAGAGGCCGTGCAGGGAACCCCGCACGGCCTCTCATGGCTGAAACCCCCTCGTGGGTCATTCGCCCTTTGCAGCCGCAGGTCCGCCAATGCGATTGCTGCAACCAATAGTAATTATGGATATATCACGCCCTTCTTAAGAATGACATTGGCATAAAGGCGAGGTTCGCCAGTTTGCACAACTGTATGAGCCGCCTTGACACGCGGATAGAAATCCGGCCCCAGCAGCGGAACGACCGGCTGCTTTGGTTCATGGGCGGCACAGCAGGCGATGATTTCCGCATGAACCGGGTCAAGTGCATCGCGGTCCTTGCCGACGGTGGAGCGGAAAATCGCTTCCGGCACGAAATCGTCGATCGGCAGGACGGAGAGAATAGCATCCAGCACAGGAATGAGGCCGAGACCATCCAGCCGCACCAGCCGCCTTGCATGCTCGAGACCGGGATAATTGCCATCGACAATGGCGATTTCATCACCATGCCCCATGGCCCGCAGGGTGGCCAGCAATTCGGGATTGAGGATGGGGTTGAGACCCTTCAGCATTTACAGTAACTCCTTGAACAACACATTCTGATCCAAAAGATAACGGGAAAACAGCGGCAGGCTGGCACCGCCCACCGACCGGGCCTGGTGGCCGACGGCGCCTTCGACAATCTCGGGCATCAATACACCCTGGAGGTCGAGGTCACGCGCCGCTTCCTGGATGGCCACGACCAGACGCTGGCGCACCCATTGCGGAAAGCCGCCATCGATGACGGCGGCGGAAAAGTCGATGATCGATGCCGCAGCCACAATCGCCTGGGCCAGCGCTGCGGCGGTATCGCGGATCCAGATTTCCAGCGGCTCCCCATAGTCCACCCAGTCGCTCGGCGAATACCACAGGGACTGGCTATCCTGTCCATAGTCGCGCAGCAGGTTTTCCAACACGAAAATCGACGCAATCTTCAAAAGCTGGACGGTTTTGCCATCGCGCCTTTGCACCGGCAGCGGCCCGACCGCGCCAGCTGTGCCGGTGCGCCCGGAAAACAGCGAGGAATTCAGCACGATGCCGCCACCCACGAAGGAGCCGAGAAAGAAATAGACGAAATCCGGATAGTGTGGCCCAACCCCGAACACCAGTTCGGCGGCGCAGGCGCTGGTCGCATCGTTCTGGATGAAGACCGGATAACCGATCCGGGCCGCGACATCGGCTTTCAGGTCGGTATCGCGCCAGACATCCATTTCCTCTGATGGCGCGCCGGTTTCCTCCGCCCAACTCCACAATTCGAACGGCGCTGCGATGCCCACACCGGCAATTCGGGCCCGCTCGGCTACGGAAAGCCTGCCCTCGATATCGGAAATGCCGCCGACGATGAAATCCAGCAGGAGGCCGGGCATCGGATAAGGATAGGTGCGACGCACCTCATGGCGGATCGTGCCGACGAAATCCATCAGCACCAGGTTGGCACTGCGTCTCCCGATCTTGACCCCGAACGAATAGACCGCATCCGGATTGAGCCGCATTGGCACCGAAGGCTGGCCGACGCGTCCACGCACCGGCTCACCGCGCACCAGCAGCTTTTCGCGCTCCAGCACCCGCATGATCACCGTCACCGTCTGGGCCGAGAGACCGCTGCGCCGGGCAATTTCCGCCTTGGACAGGCTACCATGCCGGCGCACCAGCGACATGACCAGCCGCTCGTTATAGGCGCGCACGCCGACCTGATTGGCGCCGCCACTCGTCTCGAGGGCAGCGGGCGGCATCGCCAGACCCGCATTCATTCCCTCTGTCATCGATCATCCTCCCATCCTGCGCCGCCCGACTGCATCCAGCGTCGGCTGAACAGGAATTCCTTACATATTCGACCGGGCAGACCAATAATTTCGATCCTGATCCGGCGATCATTCTGCTCCTCTGTCCTGGCCTGTATCCGCCTGATACAGGCTCCCCCGGCAGGCCACGACAGGGCCAAGCATGCCACAGTGGATTAATAATTCAACTCGATTTATTTATTGACAGGCATTTGGAATAGTGTTTTCTTGAGGCAGGAAGCATGGAGGCCAACACGGGAGAGGTGATGGACCATGCGAACCGAACGGCCCCTTGAGAGGGTGCGTTTATCTTTGTCCTTGGGAGGATCCATATGAAGACCAATTTGATCGGCGCCACGCTTGGCGCCCTGGCTCTCGGCGTTGTCTTTTCGACAGGCGCACAGGCTGCTGACGTGTCAGCCTGCCTGATCACCAAAACCGATACCAATCCATTCTTCGTCAAGATGAAGGAAGGCGCTTCCGCCAAGGCCAAGGAACTGGGCGTTACGCTGAAGTCCTATGCCGGCAAGATCGATGGCGATAGCGAAAGCCAGGTTGCAGCCATTGAAACCTGCATTGCCGATGGTGCCAAGGGTATCCTGATCACCGCCTCCGACACCAAGGGCATCGTGCCTGCCGTCAAGGAAGCCCGCGACGCGGGTCTTCTGGTGATCGCACTCGATACGCCGCTTGATCCGGTCAATGCCGCTGACGCGACATTTGCGACCGACAACCTTCTTGCTGGCAAGCTGATTGGCCAGTGGGCTGCCGCCACTTTGGGCGACAAGGCCAAGGATGCCAAGGTTGCCTTCCTCGACCTTACCCCTGCCCAGCCATCGGTTGACGTTATGCGCGACCAGGGCTTCATGATCGGCTTCGGCATTGATCCGAAGGACCCGAACAAGATTGGTGACGAAACCGACCCGCGCATCGTCGGCCACGACATCACCAACGGCAACGAAGAAGGTGGCCGTACGGCCATGGAAAACCTTCTGCAGAAAAACCCGAACATCAACGTTGTTCACACGATCAACGAGCCAGCCGCTGCCGGTGCCTACGAAGCCCTCAAGGCTGTTGGCAAGCAGAAGGACGTGCTGATCGTATCGGTTGACGGCGGCTGCCCTGGCGTGAAAAACGTCAAGGAAGGCGTGATTGGTGCGACATCGCAGCAGTATCCGCTGATGATGGCGGCTCTGGGCATCGAAGCCATTAAGAAGTTTGCTGACTCTGGCGAAAAGCCAAAGCCAACCGCTGGCAAGGACTTCTTTGATACGGGCGTTTCGCTCGTCACCGACAAGGCTGCCAAAGGCGTTCCGTCAATCGACGTCGCCGAAGGCCTGAAGAAGTGCTGGGGCTGATACGCTCTTGAAATATTGCAACGGAAGGGCGGCTCAGGCCGCCCTTCTGGTAAGCGCGATACGCAACCAAGAGTAATAGACAGATTTCTGGGTTGAATACATAAATCCTACAATGCCGCAGGCGGCCGTCGGCAATTGGTGTCACGGTCCAGCCCGGCCCTCAAGCCTCAGAAGAGGTCCACGGGAGGAAAGCCGATGAGCGAGCCAAAAGCCGCCACCAAACCTCATCTTGAATACGAAAACGTCCTGTCGGGCAGCTCGACCTCGGTCGCCCAGTTCGATACCAACGACAAGACGCCCTTGCAGAAGTTTCAGCACTTCCTGCATTCCAGCCCGGCTGCCGTGCCGCTGATCGTACTCATCCTGTCTCTGATCGCTTTCGGCGTCATTCTGGGCGGCAAGTTCTTTTCGCCTTTTGCTCTGACACTGATTTTGCAACAGGTTGCCATTACCGGGATTATCGGTGCGGCACAGACCCTGGTCATTCTCACTGCCGGTATCGATCTGTCGGTGGGTGCCATCATGGTGTTGTCATCGGTGGTCATGGGGCAATTCGCCGTTCACTATGGCATGCCTGGCCCGCTTGCCGTGCTGTGCGGCTTTGCCGTCGGCGGCATTTGCGGTTTCATCAATGGCGTGCTGGTGGCCCGCGTCAAGCTGCCTCCGTTCATTGTCACGCTCGGCATGTGGCAGATCGTTCTGGCGGCCAATTTCCTCTATTCATCGAATGAAACGATCCGGTCGCAGGATCTGGTCACCAATGCGCCCATTCTGCAATACTTTGGCCAAAGCTTTAAGTTGGGCGGCGCCGTCCTGACCTATGGCGTAATCGCGCTGGCCCTTCTGGTCGCCGTGCTCTGGTATGTCTTGAACAACACAGCATGGGGCCGCCATCTCTACGCGGTCGGCGACGATCCCGATGCAGCGGAATTGTCTGGCGTCAATGTCAAGCGCATGCTGATTTCCGTCTACACCCTTGCCGGCCTGATCTGTGCGCTGGGTGGTTGGGCGATGATTGGCCGTATCGGCTCGGTATCGCCAACGGCTGGCCAGTTTGCCAATATCGAATCCATCACCGCAGTGGTCATTGGCGGCATGTCGCTGTTCGGCGGTCGCGGTTCTATCATGGGGATGCTGTTTGGCGCGTTGATTGTTGGCGTATTCCAGCTTGGCCTGCGTATGGCCGGCACCGACCCGCAATGGACCTATATGCTGATTGGCGTGCTGATCATTGCCGCCGTCGCAATTGACCAATGGATCAGAAAGGTAGCTGGCTAATGGCACAAGAACCCATTCTCACCGCCCGTGGTCTCGTCAAGCGTTATGGCCGCGTCACTGCCCTCGACAACGCCGATTTTGATCTTTATCCGGGTGAAATCCTCGCTGTGATCGGCGATAACGGGGCAGGAAAGTCATCTCTGATCAAGGCCATTTCCGGCGCCGTGACGCCGGATGAAGGCGAGATCAAGCTCGAAGGACAGACCATCAACTTCCGTTCGCCGATCGATGCCCGCAAAGCTGGCATTGAAACCGTGTATCAGAACCTTGCCCTGTCTCCGGCGCTCTCCATTGCCGACAACATGTTTCTGGGCCGTGAAATGCGCAAACCCGGCATCATGGGCAGCGTGTTCCGGGCGCTGGACAAGCCTGCCATGGACAAATTTGCCCGTGAAAAGTTGTCCGAGCTTGGTCTGATGACCATCCAGAACATCAATCAGGCGGTGGAAACCCTGTCCGGCGGTCAGCGTCAGGGTGTGGCGGTGGCACGCGCCGCTGCCTTTGGTTCCAAGGTGGTTATCCTCGACGAACCAACCGCTGCCTTGGGTGTCAAGGAAAGCCGCCGCGTGCTGGAGCTGATCCAGGACGTGCGCTCGCGCGGCATGCCGATCGTGCTGATCTCGCACAATATGCCGCATGTGTTTGAAGTGGCCGACCGCATCCACATCCATCGGCTTGGCAAGCGTCTCTGCGTGATCAATCCGAAGGATTACACCATGTCGGATGCCGTGGCCTTCATGACGGGTGCAAAAGAAGCACCAGCAGAAGCGATTGCAGCATGACAACATCTATTTCCTCCCTTCTTGAGGAAATCACGCGGCTGGCCCAAGGGGCCAGCCGTTTCATGATCGCCATTGCCGGGCCGCCAGGTGCCGGTAAGTCCACCCTGTCGGAAGCCTTGCGCGAGGCGCTGATTGCGCGCGGCGAAACTGCGGAAATCCTGCCGATGGACGGATTTCACATGGACAACGGCATTCTGGAACAGCGCGGCCTGCTGAAGCGCAAGGGCGCGCCGGAAACCTTCGACGTGCGCGGCTTTCTCGACATCGTCACGGCGGTGAAGGCTGGCGACGAGGAAGTGCTTGTGCCGGTTTTCGACCGCGACCGCGAACTAGCGATTGCCTCGGCCCGGCCAATTGCACCGGAAACCCGCTTCATTCTGATCGAGGGCAATTACCTGCTTCTGGATCGCGCCCCTTGGACCCGTCTGCAAAGCTGCTTCGACCTGACGGTCTTCGTCGGCCCCCCACTGGAGGTGCTGGAACAGCGCCTGCGCGACCGCTGGGTTCATTACGGACTGGACGAGGCCGCAATCGCCTGGAAATTGAATGGTAACGACTTGCCCAACGGTCGATTGGTGATCGAAGCCTCCCGGCCCGCCGATATCAGCGTCGATATCGTCGCCATCGCATGAAATAGCATTTTCCTTGGAAAAAGGGGCGGATTCGCCTCGACTCCAGCCAAAGATCTGCTTAGAAAATAAGCACGCTTATTTTCCGCACAATAGCATTGACAGCTGCCCCCTTCCCCGCTCTATTTGTATAGTCAAATAGCCGAGAAACGGCTGAGGGGAATTGCACCGGTACGAGAGATCGCCGGGTTGCGGGCAACTGGAGAAATCGTGATGCAGAAAAGACTGTTGCTGAAGGCGGCGCTTGGGGCCGCCCTGTTGTTTGGTGCGAGCATGTCGGCCCATGCCGAAGATGCGCTCACCAAGATCAAAGCCGCTGGCACGTTGAAAGTCGGCACGGAAACCGCCTTTGCACCCTTTGACTTTATCGATGCTGGCGACCACGTTGGCCTCAACGTCGATCTCTTTGCCGAAATCGGCAAGGAATTGGGCGTGAAGGTTGAGTGGATTGCCCTGCCGTGGGACGGTGTTTTGCCCGGCCTTGAAGCAGGCAAGTTCGATATTGTTGCAGGCCCTGCCACCGTCACCAAAGCCCGCATGGAGCGCTATCGCTTCACCGCTCCGATTGCCGAAGCCACCGTTGCTATCCTGAAAAAGGCTGGCGACAAGACCATTACCAAGCCTGAGGATCTGGCGGGTAAATCTGTTGGCGTCGGCAAGGCCACAGCCCAGCTGGCGCAGTTGCAGGAGCTTTCCGCAACCCTGCCGAAGAAAATTGATGTGCGTGAATATGTCTCCTTCAACGACGCCTATGCCGATATGGCCGCGGGCCGCGTGGTGGCCGTTGCCAATTCACTGCCCAATATCGCCTTCGTTGCCAAGCAGCGCAATGGAGCTTTTGAAGTGGTTCTGCCACCCTTTGGCAAAAAGAGCTATTTCAGCTTTGTCGGCACCAAGGATGCAGACCACGCCAGCCTGATCGACGCCGTCGATGCCGCCATCATCAAGATGAAGGGTGATGGCCGCATGGCGAAATTGCAGGAAAAGTGGTTTGGCACCAAGTTTGATACGCCTGATAGCGTGAAAGACCCGGCGTTTTGAGGTGATCCGATTGGGAGGGCGTGAAAACGCCGTTCCAAATGACGCCCACCTGATGACAATAAGTCACCTTTCTCTCCAACGTCATGCTCGGCCCTGTGCCGAGCATCTGCCACCGTTAAACGTTAAAAACGACCTTAATGGCATAGTCTCTCGTAGCAGACCCTCGGGACAGGCCCGAGGGTGACGAAGGCCGAGAGTGAGGTGGGCCAATAAACGGATGGGCCGAAAAGCACCCTTCTTTCATCTGCCACACTGAACCATCCATGCTCATCGATAGCCACAAAAACACGAAGACCGGAGAGCCATGTCATTCAAACTCTTCTTCCTGCTGGTTAAGGCTGCCGGATGGACGCTGGGCATCAGCGTGATTTCGATTGCCATCGGCTTTTTGATTGCCATTGCCCTGTCTGGCGCCATGCTCTCCGGCAAACGACTCTATACAATGCCAACCAAGCTGTTCATCAGCTTCTTTCGCGGCGTGCCATTGCTGGTGCAATTGCTGCTGATTTACAATCTCCTGCCTTTTATAGGCATCAATGTGCCAAGCGTGGTGGCCGCCATCATTGGCCTGTCGCTTTGCACCGCAGCCTATCAGGCCGAAAACCTGCGTGGGGGCTTTGAAAGCGTGCCGAAAGGCTTGATCGAGGCTGCCGATATGGCTGGCTTTTCAGGCCGCCAGACGTTTTTACGCATCAAACTGCCCATTGCGTTGCGGCTGACCTTTCCGGCTTTGGTCAATGAGGCAATCATGATCCTCAAATCCTCTTCGCTGGTCTCGGTCGTCGGCATTGTCGAGCTGACCCGCATGGCACAGGATCTTGCCGCCTCCACCTATCTGCCCATTGAGCTGTTTTCATCGGCAGCGCTGATTTACCTGATCATCTGCTGGAGCGTGGCGATGATCGCCCGCATCACCGAGCGTAGCCTGCCGGGAGCGGTCAAATGATCTTTGATCCGAAAGTCATTCTCGATCATCTGCCGGAAATTTTCAGCGGTGCCACCACCACCCTCTGGATCTGGGTGGTCGGCATGGTGCTGGGCATTGTCGTTGGCTTTCTCGTCGCGACAGGACGGCGCTACGGCGGCAGGCTTCTGGATATTCCACTGGGATTGGTGGTGGAAGTGTTACGCGGCACGCCATTTCTAATCCAGATTTTCCTTGTCTATTATGGCGGACCCTATGTTGGCCTGTCGCTCGACCCTATCCCTTGCGGGTTGATTGGTCTCACCGTCTATTCCGCCGCCTATTACTCGGAAATTTTCCGCGCAGGCTATGGCTCCGTTCCCCATGGCCATGTGGAAGCGGCAGAATGTCTGGGGCTGACCCGGCTTCAAATTATTCGCCGCATTCTCTTGCCCGAAATGGCGCTGATCGTGCTGCCACCTTGCGTCAATCTGGCGATCATTCTTCTGAAAGAATCGGCGGTGTTGTCGATCATCACCGTTCCCGAACTCACCGCCACCGTCAGCGCCATTGGTTCTGCGCAATATGCCTTTCTGGAGGCGATTTTCGTGCTGGCCGTTATTTACTGGGTCATTGTGGAGGCCACCGCTTGGGCGGCTCGCAAGGCTGAATCCCGTTTGAGCAGATTGAGGTTTTCCGCGCCATGACGCTTCCCGCTATTTCCGTTTCCAAGCTCGTCAAGCGCTTTGGCACCAATACCGTGTTAAATGACATCAACCTGGAAATCCCGGAAGGTAAGGTCTCCTGCCTGATTGGCCCCTCCGGCTCTGGCAAAAGCACGCTTCTGCGGTGCATGGCCTTTCTGGAAGAGGCCAGCGAAGGCATGATCACCGTCAGCGGCGAGGCACTTGGCTATTTCGAAAAACCCGATGGTCAACGTGAACGCTTGCCTGCCGCCCAAATCCGCGCCGTGCGCTCTAAAATTGGCATGGTGTTCCAACAATTCAATCTCTGGCCGCATATGACCGCGCTTGGTAATGTCTCCGAAGCCTTGAAGACCGTGCATAAAGTGCCAAAACGTGAGGCGGAAGACCGCGCCATGGCGCAGCTGAAAAAAGTGGGGCTGGAAAACCGCGCAGGCCACTACCCGTCGCAGCTGTCCGGCGGACAGCAACAGCGCGTGGCCATTGCCCGCGCCCTCGCCTTGCAACCGAAAATCATGCTGTTTGATGAGCCAACCTCGGCGCTCGACCCGGAATTAACCGGCGAAGTGCTCAACGTGATGCGCGATCTGGCAGCCGAGGGCATGACCATGGTGGTCGTGTCCCACGAAATCGGCTTTGCCGCCACGGTTGGCCAGCAGATCAGCTTTCTCGACCAGGGAAAATTGCTGTTTACCGGCGCGCCATCGGATGTTTTTGCCAAGCCGCGCCATCCCCGATTGGAACAATTCCTTGATACCTATCTGGATCGCGGCGCATCGATGCTGGCATGATGACTGAAGAGATAGACACACGCAGCAAATCGCTGCACCAGCGTATTCTGGATGACATTGAGAGCAATATTCTCTCAAGCCGATGGCCGCCGGGTTATAAAATTCCGTCCGAGCAAGTGCTGGCCGAGACATATGCCTGCTCACGCATGACCGTCAACAAGGTGCTGACCCAGCTTGCTCGCGCTGGCCTTGTGCTGCGCAAGCGCAAAACCGGCAGCATCGTCATGCCGCAGAACTCGCAAAGCGCCATTCTGGAAATTTACGACATCCGTGATGAGGTCATCTCGTTAGAGAAGACCTACCATCACCGCATTCTGTCGCGAACCATCCGCCCTCCGACCAAGGCAGAGTGTGAAAACCTGTCTCTCGCACCGCGCCGCAAGCTGCTGACCCTCGCCTGTCTGCATTATGCTGATGATAGTCCTTTCTGCCTTGAAGAACGTATCATCAACCTGGGCGTGGTGCCGCAGGCAGCGAATGCTGATTTTGCCGATCTGGCTCCCGGTCCGTGGCTTTTGACGCACATTCCATGGAATGCCGCCGAACACCGTATTGCTGCCGAAGCCGCCAATGAGGCGGCGGCTAAAACCTTGGATATTGCTGCCAACACCCCGGTTCTGGTGGTGGAGCGCCAAACATGGCGGCTGGATGAAACAGTCACCCAAGTGCGCCTGACCTATCCGGGTGCCAGCCATGCCGTTACCGCCCGTTTTACCCCATCGCAACGCCTTTCCACTCCTGCCTGATCAAAGAGAAGAGATCACCATGGCCCGCACCGACACATTGAAACTTGGAACCTTCGTCTACACTTTCGGTTTCAACCCGGCAGCGTGGCGGCACCCGGATACCGATGTGAATGGGGCCAACAAGATTGATCACCTGCTGAACGTGGCGAAAATCTCGGAAGCGGCGAAATTCGACTTCATGTTCCTGGCCGATTCTCCCGCCGCCGCCATTGGCGATGCCGATGCGCTGGCGCGCTCACCCACCAAGATGAACCGGTTTGAGCCGCTATCGCTGATTTCGGCGCTGTCCGTGCTGACGGAAAAGCTCGGCTTTGTTGCCACCGCCTCCACCAGCTATTACGAGCCGTTTAACATTGCCCGGATTTTCGCCTCCATTGATCATTTAAGCGGTGGCCGCGCCTGCTGGAATGTGGTGACCTCTGACCATGACGAGACCGGCTATAATTACGGCTTTGAGGGCCTGCCACCCCATGCGGAACGCTACGAGCGCGGCTCAGAGTTCGTCGATGTTGTCTTTGGCCTGTGGGACAGTTTTGAGCAAGATGCGCTGGTGCTGGACAAGGCAAACGGGCTTTACCACGACAAAGAAAAGCTGCACACGCTGAACCACAAGGGCAAGCATTTTCAGGTGCGCGGCCCGCTCAACATTGCAGCAAGCCCCCAAGGCCGCCCGGTGATTGCCCAAGCCGGTGGCTCGGAAGCGGGTATGGAACTGGCGGCCCGCACCGCCGAAATCGTCTTCAGCCTCGCCTCCAATCTGGAGCGCAACAAGGCCTTTGCCGACAACATCAAGGGCCGCATGGCCAAATATGGCCGCTCGACCAATGATTTAAAGCTCATGCCCGGCTTGGTGGTCAACGTTGGCGAAACCAAAGCGGAAGCGCAAGCCAAGGTGGATTTCCTGATCGACAACCTGCACCCCGATGTCGGCCGCTGGATGCTGGGAGAATTTCTGGAGGCCGATCTTTCCGGTGTTGCTCTCGACCAGCCTTTCCCGCTGGAGCGCCTGCCCGCAGAGCCAAAAGGCTCGAAAGCCATGTTTGAATGGCTGCGCGACTTCATCATGGAAGGCCACACCGTTGGCGAGCTGATCCGCTTCTACGCCGAAAAAAGCACCGGCAACGGCATCACCGGCACCCCCACCGAAATTGCTGATTTTATGGAAGAATGGTTCCAAGCCGGAGCCGCCGATGGCTTTATCCTGATGCTGCCAACCCTGCCCGCCAGCTTGAATGATTTTGTGCGGCTGGTGCTGCCGGAATTGCGCAGGCGTGGTCTGTTTCGGGAAGAGTATGAGGGCAAGACTTTGCGGGAGAATTTGGGGTTGTCGATGCCGGTTAATCGCTATGCGGCGGCGCGGAAGGGTGGTTGATGATTGGCCTCCGTATCTCAGGGCGCAAGCGCACCCCCTCATCCCCCTGCCGGGACCTTCTCCCCGCTGGGGAGAAGAGCGTAAATCATTAGCCTTGAATTCATACTAAAATCGGCGTCCACATAGACTGCCTTTGGTTGAATACAATGACATCTGCCACACAACCTCTTCTCCCCAGCGGGGAGAAGGTGGCGGCAGCCGGATGAGGGGGCGAAGCCAAAGTGTTGGACGACAAGGCAACCTCAAAACCCAGCCATCAACTCCCGCATAACCCCCGCAAACCGCAATGATACCCGCTCCCGCGCCTTATGCCGCCCGGCATCCACCTGCTTGGCCCCACCCACCCAAACACAATCCACCGCAGCCCCATTGGCAAAGAGAAAACTGTCCAAAATCTGATCTCCGCTCAAACCGAGATCATGGTGCGGCTTGAGGCTGACAACATCGGCAGGCTTGCCCACCGCCAAGCCGCTCTCCGCCATCAGCGCCGCAGCCCCACCATTCACAGCACCATCAAACAGATACCGGCCCGTTGATCCGCCGGGCAAAGCCATCACGTTACGGGCGCGATGGGCCAGACGTTGCGAATATTCCAGCTGGCGCAGCTCATCGGCAATGCCAATCAGAATGTTGGAATCAGAGCCGATACCAAAGCGCCCGCCCTGCCCCAAGAAAACCTCAGCATTAAACGTGCCATCGCCCAGATTGGCCTCAGTGATCGGGCAAAGACCGGCAATGGCACCGCTTTTTGCCATCCGCATGGTTTCGTCGTCGGTCATATGCGTGGCATGGATCAGGCACCAGCGAGCGGTGAGATCGGCATTGTCCAGCAGCCATTGCACCGGACGCTGACCAGACCACGCCACGCAATCCTCCACTTCCTTCACCTGCTCGGCCACATGGATATGGATTGGTCCATCGAAAGAAAGCTGTTGCAGCGCTGATAATTCTTCCGGCGTCACCGCCCGCAGGCTGTGAGGCGCAATGCCTGTGACGCTACCGGGCAGGTTCGAGGCTACCTTTTTCGCCCCCTCCAACAGTTCTGCAAAACCATCGACATCATTGATAAACCGTCGCTGGCCCTCATTGGGGGCCAACCCACCAAAGCCGGAATGGGCATAAAACACGGGCAGGAGCGTGAGGCCAATTCCGGTCTCGCTGCTCGCGGCGACGATACGTTCGGCCATTTCGGCGCGGTTGGCAAAAGGGCTGCCATCACGATCATGGTGGAGATAGTGAAACTCGCCCACACGGCCAAAACCAGCCTCCAGCATTTCCACATAAAGCTGGGCGGCAATGGCCTGCATCTGCTCCGGACTCATGGTCAGGGCAAAGCGATACATCACCGTGCGCCAGCTCCAGAAACTGTCATTGTCCGGCCCGCGCAGCTCCGCCAAACCCGCCATTCCGCGCTGAAAGGCGTGGCTGTGCAGGTTCGCCATGGTGGGCAGCACAATTTCATGCCGCTCGTCGCCCGGCTTGGCTTCCACACCCCGCTCAATGGCGGAAATGGCACGGCCTTTCAGCGTCAGCCGCACATCCTTGGCCCAGCCATCCGGCAGTAGCGCCTGTTTTGCGTGGAGTGTCGGCATGGCTTTCCCCTCTCATTTTCTAACTTGCGTCTTGGTTCATTAAGTATATACATAATAGGAAAATCGGTGAGGCGCAATGCAGCCTGAACCGCAATAACAAGGGATCAGCATGACACATCGGGATCGCATTTTCACCAATGCGCGGTTGGCAACGCTCAATCCGCAGCTATCCGGCCTCGGCATTATCGAAGATGCCGCGCTGATGGTCCGCGGTGGGCAGATTATCTATGCTGGCCCGATGAGTGAGCTACCGATCAGTCTGCTGAACGCCGCCGAGGTGACCGATTGCGAGGGCCGCTGGATCACTCCCGGCCTCGTGGATTGCCACACCCATCTGGTGCATGCTGGCAACCGCGCCCATGAATTTGAAATGCGCTTGGCAGGTGCCAGCTATGAAGAAATTGCCCGGGCGGGTGGTGGCATTGTCTCATCCGTATCCAAGGTACGGGCGGCGAGTGAGGCGGATTTGCTGCGTGAAACCCTGCCGCGTCTGGATGCGCTGCTGGCGGAGGGCGTGACCACCATTGAGATCAAATCCGGCTATGGGCTGACGGTGGAAGACGAGCTGAAAATGCTGCGGGCCGCAAAAAAACTCAGCGATACGCGCCCCGTTTCCATCAGCACCACTTATCTCGGTGCCCATGCCACGCCCGCAGACTATAAGGGCCGCAATGGTGATTTTATCCGCGAGGTGGTGCTTCCCGGCTTGAAAGCTGCCCATGCGGAACAGCTTGTTGATGCCGTGGATGGCTTTTGCGAGGGCATTGCCTTTTCACCCGATGAGATGCGCGTGGTGTTTGATGCGGCCCAAGTTCTGGGCCTGCCTGTAAAACTGCATGCCGATCAGCTTTCCAATCTATCCGGTGCAGCCCTTGCTGCCGAATATAGCGCGCTGTCTGCCGATCATCTGGAATATACCGATGCAGCGGGCGCGGATGCCATGGCAAAGGCAGGCACCGTAGCGGTGCTGCTGCCGGGTGCCTTCTACTTTATCCGCGAGACAAAAAAGCCGCCTGTCGATCTCTTCCGCCAGCACGGCACAAAAATGGCACTGGCCACCGACAACAACCCCGGCACCTCACCACTCACCTCGCTGCTGCTGACCATGAATATGGGGGCCACTCTGTTTGGCATGACGGTGGAGGAGTGCCTTGCCGGGGTGACCCGCGAGGCCGCCCGCGCACTGGGTCGGCTGGATGAGATTGGCACGCTGGAAGCCGGAAAATCGGCTGATCTTGCCATTTGGGATATTTCTGAACTGTCTGAGCTTGTCTACCGCATGGGCTTTAACCCGCTTTATGCGCGGGTATGGCGCGGCCAAGACACAATAACACTTTCCAACAAGGGGCCACTATGACCATTACCTTGCACCCCGGCTCCGTGCCGCTGGCCGATCTGGCGAAAATCTACTGGCATGGTGAGCCTGCCGTTCTGGATCGCAGTTTTGATGCGGGCATTGAGCGCGCCGCCGCCCGCATTGCCACTATAGCTGCGGGCAATGAGCCTGTTTACGGCGTCAACACCGGCTTTGGCAAACTGGCTTCCATCAAGATTGATGCAGCGGATACCGCCACGCTTCAGCGTAATCTCATTCTCTCCCATTGCTGCGGCGTCGGTGCACCACTGGCTGAGAATATCGTGCGGCTGATCCTGTCGCTAAAACTGATTTCGCTGGGCCGTGGAGCCTCCGGCGTGCGGCTGGAACTGGTGCGGTTGATTGAAGCCATGCTGGAAAAAGGAGTTATTCCGCTGATCCCGGAAAAAGGCTCTGTCGGTGCCTCCGGCGATCTGGCCCCGCTGGCCCATATGGCTGCGGTGATGATGGGTGAGGCGGAAGCATTTTATCAGGGCGAAAAGCTGCCGGGCAAACTTGCGATGGAACGCGCTGGCCTTACTCCGGTTATTTTGGCAGCCAAGGAAGGGCTGGCGCTGATCAATGGCACGCAAGCCTCCACCGCTTTGGCTTTGGCAGGCCTTTTCCGCGCCCATCGCGCAGCGCAAGCAGCATTGATTACCGGGGCGATGTCTACGGACGCCGCCATGGGTTCCTCGGCACCGTTTACGGCCGATATTCACACACTGCGCGGCCACAAGGGCCAGATTGATACGGCCGCAAGCCTGCGCGCCTTGCTGGAAGGCTCGGTGATCCGCCAAAGCCATCTGGATGGTGACGAGCGCGTACAGGACCCCTATTGCATCCGCTGCCAGCCGCAGGTGGATGGAGCCTGCCTTGATCTGCTGCGGATGACCGCCCGCACCTTGGAAATCGAAGCCAATGCGGTGACGGATAATCCGCTGGTGCTCTCAGATGACAGTGTGGTGTCTGGCGGCAATTTTCACGCCGAGCCAGTGGCTTTTGCTGCCGACCAGATTGCCATTGCCGTGTGTGAAATCGGTGCCATTGCCCAGCGGCGTATTGCGCTTTTGGTGGACCCGGCCCTGTCTTATGGCTTGCCAGCGTTTTTGGCGAAAAAACCCGGCCTCAATTCCGGTCTGATGATTGCCGAAGTCACTTCTGCCGCGCTGATGAGCGAAAACAAGCAGATGGCCCATCCGGCATCAGTCGATTCAACGCCAACGTCTGCCAATCAGGAAGACCATGTTTCCATGGCCTGCCACGGTGCGCGGCGGCTGTTGCAAATGACCGAAAACCTGTTTGCCATCATTGGCATTGAGGCTCTCACCGCAGTCCAAGGCGTGGAGTTTCGCGCGCCCCTCACCACCAGCCCGGAGCTGCAAAAGGCCATGGATACCCTGCGCGCCGTTGTGCCGACACTGGAAGAAGATCGGTTTATGGCACCGGATTTGGTTGCGGCCAGCGCTCTGGTGGCTGATGGGGCTTTGGTGGGCAGCGTATCGGCTGGGATTTTGCCGGGGTTGGAGGGGTGAGCGGAATGGGCGTTTTCATGTGGGGTCTACCCCCCTCTGGTCTGCCGACCATCTCCCCCTCAAGGGGGGAGATCGACTCGTTGAAAAGTGCGGGGCCAAATAATGGAACTCGGCATCGCGTCTTGCTGATCTCCCCCCTTGAGGGGGAGATGTCCGGCAGGAGAGAGGGGGGTAACTCCAGCCGCCAAGGGAGATCATTTTAAATGTCCAACATCTTCGAAGTCACCCAAGGCACATCGCCCGTTATCCTCGCCTTCCCGCACACGGGAACGGATGTGCCACCTGCCATCTGGAACCGCCTCAACGACAACGGCAAACTGCTGGCCGATACCGATTGGCATATCCACAATCTGTACCAAGACCTGTTGCCAAACGTCACCACCGTTCGCGCCACCTTCCATCGCTATGTGATTGACGCCAATCGTGATCCGGCGGGGGTGAGCCTCTATCCGGGGCAAAACACCACGGGGCTTATTCCAGAGACGGATTTTGACGGACAATCGATCTGGATTGATTCGCAAGAACCGACTAAGGCGGATATTACGGAGCGTCTGGCGGCGTTTCACGCACCCTATCACGCCGCCCTTTTGGCGGAAATCGAGCGCGTCAAAGCCATCCATGGCGTGGCGGTGCTCTACGATTGCCACTCCATCCGCGCCAACATCCCCTTTCTGTTTGAAGGCCGCTTGCCGGATTTCAACATCGGCACCGACATGGGCCGCACCTGTGATGCCGCCATTGAAGCGGCAACAGTGGAGATTGCAGCGTCAGCGGAGGGTTACACATCCATCCTCAACGGCCGCTTCAAAGGCGGCTGGACCACGCGCCATTATGGCAAGCCAGACACGGGCATTCACGCCATTCAGATGGAGCTGGCGCAGGCATCACACCTTGCCACTGAAGAGCCGCCGTTTGCTTACGACGAGGAAAAGGCTGATCGCTTGCGCGTTCATCTCAAAGCCATTCTGGAACGGATTGAACAAATCGCGTTTCAGCTGAAACAAAAGGGGGAATGATCATGACCAACCCACGCCACAATATCCGCGATGTGCGGGCCGCGACCGGCACGGAGCTTTCGGCCAAGAGCTGGATGACCGAAGCGCCTTTACGCATGTTGATGAACAATCTCGACCCCGACGTGGCCGAGCGTCCGCATGAGCTGGTGGTGTATGGCGGCATTGGCCGCGCCGCCCGCACCTGGGAAGATTTTGACCGCATTGTTGCCACGCTGAAAACCCTGACCGAAGAAGAAACCCTGATTGTGCAATCGGGCAAGCCAGTCGGCGTGTTCAAAACCCATAAAGATGCGCCACGGGTGCTGATTGCCAATTCCAACCTCGTTCCCCATTGGGCCACATGGGACCATTTCAACGAGCTGGATAAGAAGGGGCTGGCCATGTATGGCCAGATGACCGCAGGCTCGTGGATCTATATTGGCACGCAAGGCATTGTGCAGGGAACTTATGAAACCTTCGTGGAAGCGGGCCGCCAGCATTATGATGGTAGCCTTAAAGGTAAGTGGATACTAACCGGCGGTCTCGGCGGCATGGGTGGCGCGCAGCCTCTCGCCGCCGTTATGGCCGGGGCCTGCTGCCTTGCGGTGGAATGCGATGAAACCCGTGTCGATTTCCGTCTGCGCACGCGCTATGTCGATGCCAAGGCCCACACGCTGGATGAAGCCTTAGCGCTGATTGACCAATGGACCAAGGCGGGAGAAGCCAAATCCGTAGGCCTGATTGGCAATGCTGCCGATATTTTCCCGGAACTGGTCAAGCGTGGTATCCGTCCCGATATTGTCACCGACCAGACCTCGGCCCACGACCCGATCAATGGTTATCTGCCCTCCGGCTGGACCGTGGCCGAATGGCGCGCCAAGCAGGAGAGCGATCCGAAAGCGGTGGAGCGTGCCGCCCGCGCCTCGATGAAAGTGCATGTCGCCGCCATGGTGGATTTTTGGAACATGGGCGTGCCGACGCTGGATTACGGCAACAATATCCGCCAAGTCGCCAAGGAAGAAGGGCTGGAAAATGCCTTTGCCTTCCCCGGCTTTGTGCCTGCCTATATCCGTCCGCTGTTTTGCCGGGGCATTGGTCCGTTCCGCTGGGCTGCCCTTTCGGGTGATCCAGAGGATATTTACAAGACCGATGCCAAGGTGAAGGAACTGTTGCCCGACAACAAGCACCTGCACAATTGGCTGGATATGGCGCGCGAGCGCATTGCCTTTCAGGGCCTGCCTGCCCGCATCTGCTGGGTGGGTCTTGGTGATCGCCATAAACTGGGTCTGGCCTTCAACGAAATGGTCCGCAGCGGCGAGCTGAAAGCTCCTGTTGTCATTGGCCGTGACCATCTGGATTCCGGCTCCGTCGCCTCACCCAACCGCGAAACCGAAGCGATGAAGGATGGCTCGGATGCCGTATCCGACTGGCCGTTGCTGAACGCGCTGCTTAATTGCGCCTCGGGTGCCACATGGGTGTCGCTGCATCATGGCGGCGGGGTTGGCATGGGCTTTAGCCAGCATTCGGGCATGGTGATCTGCGCCGATGGCACCGACGATGCAGCACGGCGCCTGGAGCGGGTGTTGTGGAACGACCCGGCCACCGGCGTGATGCGCCATGCCGATGCGGGCTATGAGGAAGCGCTGGATTGCGCCAAGGAAAAAGGCCTTCGTCTTCCCGGCATTCTGGGCAATTGAGATGCAGATTCTGCGTCGGGAAGACTATCGCCGCATGCCCTGGAAGAATGGCCAGGGCATGACCGAGGAAATCCTGATTTTTCCGCCCGGCAGCGGCCTTGAGGATTTCGATTACCGGCTGTCCATCGCCCATGTCGGCGCGGACGGCCCTTTTTCGACCTTTCCCGGTGTGGATCGCAGCATTGCGCTCTTGGATGGCGATGGCATGGTTCTGTCATTACCGGACGGCAAAGATGTGACACTCAAACAAGGCAGTAAGCCCCTCGCCTTTTCTGGCGATTTAGCCGTTTCCAGTCGCAATCTTGGCAGCAAAACCATCGATCTCAATATCATGACCCGGCGCAGCCACTTTCGCCACAGCATGCAACGGGGCAATCTGGAAGTGCTGCACGGCCAAGTGATCACGACCACAATCACAACACTGGCCGTTTTCAACAGTGATGCCACTGTCATTGCCAATGGACAAACTATCTCCCTGCGCCGCTTCGATACCCTGGTCTTTTCGCCAGGAGATCCACTGGACCTGACACTCACGGCGCAGCGCGATCTCCTCACTGTGACGCTGGACGCAGGGTATCAAACCTGAAGAAGATTGTTCCTTCTGCGACACAGAACCTTAACCTGGCAAGAATTTTAGGATAGTTCTCGTGTAGAATGAACACTTGAAGCCTTGAGGCATCAGGGATAGCGATGATCCTCAATGATGTGGATACATCAGCATCTTCGATGTATTCCGACCAGAGAACCCATGCGGACAAAAAGCGAGACGAAACGACGCCAGATCCTGACGATTGCCGGGAATCTGTTCCGGGAACACGGATTTGGCGCCGTTAATATGGCGCAGATCGCGGCCTCGGTCGGCGGATCGAAATCGACCCTTTACAATCATTTCCCCTCTAAGGAGGCCTTGTTCGAAGCCTATGTGATTGAAGCAGGGCGCGAACCCTTTGCAGCTCTGGCCGATAGCAATCAGGCTGGCGACAATGTGGAAAAATCGCTGACGGCCTATGCGCGCGCCTACCTGCGGCTGCTGCTTTCACCGGAGGTTCTCGCCATCAACCGGCTGGTGATTGCCGAAGCGCCACGTTTTCAAGAGCTTGGGAGGATCTTCTATCAGAATGGACCCCGGGCCACGCTGGACCAGATCGAAAAAAAGCTGGAGCATCTGGTCGAACGCCAGGCGCTTGCCATCCCGGATATCGCAATGGCGGCCTTACAGTTCAAGGCAGTGGCCGAGGCGGGTCTTTATGAACACTGCCTCTGGGGCCTGATTGATCGCCCGAATGACGCGCAAATCGAGACCGCAGCGAAAAATGCATCCACCACCATCCTGATGCTTTATAGCCGCTGAAACGCTGGCCGACGGCTATTAACGACAGCATCATGCGTTTTATGAAACGTCTGATGCTGTCGTGTCCGTGCGATAAACGAAGCGCCTTCTGTCAGAAGGGATATTGCAAGGGAATGCTTTGGGTGGTGATCAGGTGATCACAGGTGAATTCCGCGATGACCCAATCGCTGTTGAACCGCCCGATACCACTATTCTTTTCACCACCAAACATCGCATTGGGGCTATCGGCAACGGAAATATCGTTGATATGGGTCATGCCGGCATGGATGCGCTTGGCAAACCGCAGGCCACGCCCTTCATCGCGCGTGAAAACCGCACTGGAAAGTCCGAATTCGGTCTGGTTGGCGAGTTTCAGCGCGTCCTCCTCACCATGAGCCTTGATGATCGGAACAATGGGGCCAAACAGTTCAGTCTGGGCCAGCGTCGAATTGTTATCGACATCAATAAACACATGCGGCGGCAGGACCAGGCCTTGCGGCTCACCACCCAATGCCAGATGAAGGCCAGAGGCCTTGGCTTCATTAATTTTTGCCAGGATACCGTCAAGCTGGCGCTTGCTGATGATCGGACCGATATTGGTGCCGATCAGACTGGGATCACCATAGGTAAGTTTGGAGGCACGCTCAATGAAGCGGGTGACAAACTCGTCATAGATCGATGCATCGACGATGATCCGGTTGGTACTCATACAGATCTGGCCCTGGTGCAGGAACCGGCCAAAGAGAGCGCCCCGGACGGCCAGATCGAGATCCGCATCATCAAGCACGACGCAGGGCGCATTACCGCCAAGTTCAAGCCCCACCCGTTTCAAGGTTGAGCCCTGCATGGCAAGCTGTCCGATATGTCGGCCGACACGCGCCGATCCCGTGAAGGAAATGAATTTCGGCACCGGATGCAGCGTGAACATGTCGCCGATCACCCCGGCAAGGCCGACGACCACATTCAGGAGGCCGCCCGGCAGGCCAGCCTCTTCATAAATCTTGGCAATCATCAACCCGCCGCTGATCGGGGTCTCTTCCGCTGGCTTGACAACCACTGCATTGCCGAGCGCCAGCGCCGGTGCGATCGACCGATGTGACAGATGCATCGGCATGTTCCAGGGGCTGATAACGCCAATGACACCGAGAGGAGCGCGATGAACCCGCACGTCCTTGCCCGGCACTTCGCTGGGGATAATCCGGCCCTGGACGCGCGACGGCATGCCGGACACCTCAAGCATCATATCGCGCACCGAGGCCCATTCAATCTCGGCCTTGATGCGCGTGCTGCCGGATTCGGCGATGATCATATCGACGATTTCAGCATGCCGTTGTTCAACGATCTGCGCCGCACGCAGAAAGATATCCCTCTTTACACTGGCGGGCCTATCTGCCCAATCGCGCTGCGCCGCTTCGGCAGCCAAATAGGCCGCATCAAGATCCTCTACTGAGGCCAGTGCGATTTCAGCAATCCTCTCCCCGGAATAGGGATTGTTGACGTTAAGGACGTCACCTGCGGCGCCAGGACGCCAAATGCCGCCAATATACTGGCCGCTGTAAACGCCATAGGATTCCGACCGAGCGATCGCGTTCATTGTTTTTCTCCACAATTGGAATTCAAAGGGATGCGTGGGGAACCAGGACCGGATCCCGTTTCAGGAGGGTCGAGAAGACCGAATGATGGTGTTCCCAGTTTTCAGGCGCCGCTTTCAGTGCCTCGAGTGCGAAATCGACATAGCGCCTGTCGAGCGAGGCGATGTCATCGCGCCCGCGCCGCTCCAGAAGACGGCCAAGCATGGTCACAAGGCAGAGAAGCAGAAACACGTCCCGGCTGGTTTCTGAAGGCGCAACAAGCCGCAGACTTCCCATGCGCAGGATGCGCTGGATCATTCTGAAGCGGCGTTGCAGCACCTGTTCATGGCTTGCAAGCCGGGCCGTCACCTCAAGATCCTCCGTCAAACGGTTGCGCAGCACTGTCAGCACCAGCCGGTGATTGACCGGAAAAACAAACCGGAAGGCGAGTGCCGCCGCCGCCACGCCCGCCACCATCGCCAAGGTCTGTTCGACCGAAAGCCAGGGCGATACCGCCACCGGAAAAACCGGCTGGGCGGCGAGCAGAAAGGACATGTTGCCATCAATGGCCGCTTTGGCGGTTTTCGGACGCGACATGGCGTAAGCGCCCACTGCCAGGAAAGGCGCCACCATCAACAGCATGTCCAGCGAATTTTCCGCATGCGGCAGCAGAAAGATCCGCGAGAACATGCCAAGCGTTGCGCCGCACAGCGTCCCCTTCAATGCCTCACCAACCGCGAGCTGAGGGGCTTCATGGCTTGAAAACAGCGTCACGAAGACGGCAGCCGTCATGAGCATGACCGGACCCAGCGACCAGCCGGTGAGCTTCCAGACCAGTGCTACGGCGCTCAGCGCCAGAAAAGTCCGGCAAAAGGCAATTGCTGCCGCCCTTTTGTCCGAGATGCGCAAGGCATTGAGGTCCAGCAGGCGATTGACCGGCTGGACAGCGGAAAGCTCAGCCAAATAACTGATCGCAGCGGTCATGGCTGCGGACAATTGCGGGGCATGATCGCCAATTGCCGTGACGGCAGCGTGGGCAGCCTCGATATCACCACGCCCAAGCGCCTGATCGACGACGGCCAATGTGTCGGCGGTCTTTTCCGCCCTCACCTGCGGTTCCTCGAGTTGGCGGGCGGTCATCGCTTCGGTGACAAGAATGGTCGAGGCGGCGGCAATGTGACGGGCGAACCGGGCGCGCTGATGCCCTGTGAGTGAGCCCGCGGCCAATGTATCGAGATCGGCGTCCATTTGGACCACCGCAGAGAAGAACTGTTGCACGGGTTCACCCACAGTCTCCTCACGGGTTTTCAGCAAGGTCGCCGAAAGCGACAGAGCCTGACGCAGAAGCGCCAGCGAGCGGGTATGAACCATGTCCTTGGTTGCCCCCGGCGCGAAAAGCACCGTGGCGACAAGCGAAGCCACCACGCCGATCAGGGTACAGGCGATCCGTGACCAGGCAAGTTCATGGCCAAGCTGGGGCTCGATCAGACCCGACATAGTGACGACGGCAGCGGTATAGCCAGCCAGCAAAAGCCCATAGGATCGGAAGTGGCGAAAGAACGACCCAGCCGCGGCACACAGCGCGACCCAGCAAATCAGCACCGACAGCTGCAGGCCGGGCGCCGCGCTCAATTGCCAAAGCACGAGAAAGCCGACAAGTGCTCCGATGATAGTGCCAACCAGACGCGCCAGTCCCCGCTCGACCACCAGGCCACGCGTGGGCTGGGCGACCAGCCACACAGTCATTGCCGCCCAATAGGGATGGTGAATTTGCAGCAAAGTGGCGAGCGCCATGGCAAGAATGGCGGCAAGGGTGGTGCGCAAGGCAAAGCTGACGCTGGGGCCTTTTAAGAAAACAAATCGACGCCGCCACCGGTTTACATCGCCACGTGTTGTGTTTTTTGACGCTTGAGACATGCGGTCGGTTCTCTTCAAAGGCGGCAACGGGGTCCGGTATCGGATTGATGTCTGGTAAGAAGAGTCATGAAAGATGACACTTCGTATACTCTTTCGAATGTCCCAAGCCTTACCGCATAATTCCTTAAATTGAACTCAATCCAATGCGAAACTATGTCGAAAATTTAAGTTATTACAGCAACTTACATGCGCGCGATAAAACGCGCGACGCTGTAGAAAATGGTGCAGAAAATCGGAATCGGCACGATGCTCTAAGTCTTGGTATTATCGCATCGGGCTGAAAATCGTTCCCGGCTTTCAGCCCAATGCCGTCCTTCAGGCGACGTCAAACCGCCTTCAGCTGATCGCCAGGCACCCAATTGCCGTGCAACGACATGCGCAGACGCATCGGCAACTTGATGGTCGCAATCGGACCGTCGGACAGATGTTGCGCATCCAGCACGAGGAGATCCGTGGCGCGCTCCGCCAACCGATTGACCAGACCGATCACATAGCCATCGCCTTCCGGCGCGTCCGGCCGGCGCGGCACGAAGATCGGCTCCTGGAAACAGGACTGGTCATCGGCAAACCAGAGCTGGGTCTTTCCGGTTGCGATATCCAGATGCGCCAGCTGGTTGAAGAACTGAAACGGACGCGGACCGATCCGGGCTTCATCAAAGGGCTTGGTGGGATCCATGGCGATCACAAAGCCATGGCGATATTGCCGGCCGCAATAGCGGTCGTCGCTGCGGGGAAACTCACAAGCGAAACTGGTGAGCGGCTTCACTTCGATATTGTTGCCGTTCGACCGCATGTCGAAAGTCCAGCGCATCATCTGTGACGACAGGGTTTCCGGCGGCGGCACCGTGCCATCCGATTGCGGGAAGAAATAGAAGATATTGCCTGATGTAACGGGCATATCGACAAAGATCCTGCCGCCGTCATCGAAGGCGTTCAGCGTGTGGCCCTGGAAGCCGTTGGGCGCCTTGAACCAGCGAACATCACGTCCGTCGCCATCCCGGCGCAGAATGCCGAACAGCTGATCCAGACCCGGCTGCCACTGGAAGTGCTTGCCGCCCTGCTTCATCCGCTCCAGATCCGCCGTCAACGGCATCAGCGGGAAAATCACGAAATGCTCCGTGACCGCGAAATCATGGATCATTGCGGCATAAGGTGCAGTGATCCACACTTCACGCTTCATCCGGCCATGCTTGTCGATCTCGTAATAGACGATGTCGGGGGTCGCCTCGCCTTTGGCCTCGTAGCCGAAACACAGCAGATCGCCGGTTTCAGGGTCGAATTTCGGATGGGCCGTGAAGGTCGCGCTGGTCAACTGACCATCGAAATCATAAAGACCGATGGTTTCAAGCGTGATCGGGTCGAGGGCATAAGGTGGGCTATCCTCCTTCAGCGCCAGCAGCTTGCCATTGTGAACAACGACATTGGTATTGGCGGTGGAGTTGGAAATATCCTTGACGCTCGGATCATTGGTAAAGGGATTGCGATAGATCCCATGCAGGGAGGCGCGAGCGTCGCGCTGAGCCTTCAATCGCTCGGTCATCACGTAACGACGCTGAAAATCCACATGGCCGTTCTTGAACCGGAAGGCGCTGACAGCGCCATCGCCATTGAAGAAAATGTCCTCTCCAAGCATTGGGGGATATTGCGGGTCGGGAGCAACCTGAAAGAACGTGCCGTCGATCTCCTCGGGCACCTTGCCCTCCACTTCGAGATCATAAACCTGGCCTTCAAAACGGGCCGGCTTATAGAGCGATCCAGTAAATTCAGGCTTATTTGGAAATGGGACTGTCATCGGATTGACCTTTCATAACCGTACGATATTGTACATATACAGCCATGTGACAGACGTCAAGTTATAAACGTACATACCAGTACGATTTCAGGAGGCGCCATGCGTGTCAGAACCCAGGCCAAGCGCCAGGCCATTGTAGACATCGCCGGGTCGATGTTTCTTCGCCATGGCTATGCCCAGGTATCGATGGCGGCGGTGGCGGCAGAAGTCGGCGGATCCAAGGGAACGCTCTACGGCTATTTCCCAAGCAAGGCGGATCTCTTTGCCGCTTTTGTCGTCCAAGTGGGTGAAGATGCCTTTGCCCCTTTGATGGACGTCATCGACAAGGAGCAGGACGCGGCGAATACGCTGAAAGCGCTCGGAATGAACTATCTTAGGCTGCTGCTGCGCCCTAAGATCATCGCAATTACCCGGCTGGTGGTGTCGGAAGCAGGCAGGGCCACTGATCTCAGCGCGATTTACTTCGACATCGGTCCGCGCCGGGTGCTGGACCGCTTCATACAGATTTTCGAGACGATGAAGATGTCAGGGAAACTTGTCCCACCCGATAGCGCGCAGGCGGCGCGGGAATTCAAGGCGCTGTGCGAGGCCGGTCTTTATGAACCTGTGCTGCTTGGTGTAGCCGGTATTCCGAGCGAACGCGACATGGAGGCCAATGTCGCAGCCACGGTCGATATTATGTGCACGAGGTATGGACCGACAAAATCGCGGCGGCGACCGAAAGCCCCTGCAAAACAGTCATCGACCAATCGTTCGACACCCAGGAAAAACCCGCCGGACGGCGATGTCCTGCGCCAGCAGAATGATCTGCTACCCGAAAAAGCTCACCAAGAGCAACCCTATAGAATTTGATATATATCAAGCACTTGACTTGTCGTGATGGGGCATAGCGGGGGCCATTTTCAATGGCTCCCGGTATGGCTCCCTTTAAACTCAATCCGTCAAACTGCGAACGCCAGAGGCGGTGCCGACCGGGGTTGCGATCAATTGCATGAATTTCGTGAAATCGACCGTCGGATGACGCGACGCATAGATGACATCGCGGCTCTTGATCGGGAAGCTCTGGCCGACAATCAGGCTATCGGGTGAACGCATGTTGAACCGGTAGACGATCGGGTATCGGCCATCCTTGCTCGCCACCATGCCCTTGGACTGCAATTCGTGGAACCGCTTGGCACCCAGAATATCCATGACGATTTCCGGCTCCTCATAACGAAACACGAAATAGCCTTCCGCATCCACCTTGCTGTCGGAACCGCCGCCGCCAAGCGCAATGGCTTCCAGGAGGTTCAGATCATTGGCGCCGAAGGGTACACGCCCATTCTTCTCGACTTCACCCAGAATGGTGAAGGTGCGCGGATCGTGGGTGACATAGATCTGGTCACGCGGCTCGACATAGATGTTTTCACGCGGATTTTCGATCAGCGACTTCAAAAGCACGCTGGCGGATTTGGTGCCGCGTACCAGGGTTACGTAGGATTCGTAGGGTTCGCTGGAAGCCCCGCCAGCCCGTGCGATCACCTCGGTGAGCTTGTCTCCGGCCAGTGTCAGCTCCACATTCGAAGGCTTGCCGACGGAGCCGGAAACCGTGACGGAACGCGAGGCGGTGCCCGCTGCCGTGACAAGGACATCAGGCTCAACCGCTTTATTGACCAGCTTGGCCAGAATAGCCTTGCGCGCCTCTTCCTGGGTTTTCCCGGCCAGAACGATTTGTCCGACATAAGGAATGGTGCCGGTTCCGTCCGGCTGGATCACCACATCGATGGTCGTCTGCTTGGACTGGCTCGTTGAAAATAGCCCGTCCGATCCCGCTTCGAAAATGCTGATCTTCAACTGATCGCCAATCCCGATCACCACCCGGCCAGCCCGCCCGCCAATACCGAAACGGCGGCTGAACATCGAATTGGAAAAACCGGAAACCGTACGGGCCGTCCGCTGATCGACGTCAACAACATCGAAAACCGATGCATTGGGCCTGTTTAGCTCCTGCCTTGACTTACCTGCCTGGCTCTCGATCTGCGAGGAAAGCGGCCCTGAGGCCGGTAGAGTATCGCATGCAGCAAGACCCGCAGTAACAAAAACTGCGACAACCTTTTTCAACGGGTAACTCTCCACTCGCACAACTCCTTGGCGCTTGCACAGTGCGACTGCCATCGCAGACGGTGGGCGCAACAAACTACTAGCGACCTTCTACGGTCGTTTCAAGATACCCTCTCTACGCTGACACTATTCAAACAATCTTAACGAATTCTCACCCACCGGCTTTCAACAGGAAATGCATGACAAAGATTGTTCCGTAAAGACGCAGACGGCATAGCAAGGTAAACTTTCCCCGGCCTGATCCTGGCCGTGCCGCGACCCCAGCGACATCAACGCTGTTGGAGAGTGTCGGAACGGCCCGGCAGTTCCCCCTCGATCAGCGGCCGCAGCGGGATCAACTGTGCGGCAATAAAATCCATGAACACACGAATACGGGGCGAATGCCGCAGGTCCTGATGGGTCAACAGCCAAAGGCTGGCGGAATAATCAGGAATGGTCGGCGAAAGCCGAACCAGGGCGGGGCGTACGTCGCCGATGAAACAGGGAATATGCCCGATGCCGATACCCGCCTCGACTGCGTCGGCCAATGCCAGCACAGAATTGGCGCGGTAGCGCAGCTGTTTTGGCGCCAGCTGCTGCTTGGCCGCCTTGACCACTTTCAACCCGGCCATGTCTTCGCCTAGGCAAACCCAGTGAGCGGCATCGAGTTCCTCCGGCGAAGGGCCGGATGAGGCGGCAAAATCCTGGCCGCGACCGTAGAGTGCCCAGGCGATCAGGCCGATACGCCGCCCGACAAGCATGTCCGGCGGATTGTCCGTGGCACGAATGGCAATATCTGCATCCCGCCGCGAAAGGTTCAAAGCATTATTGCCGATCACCACATCCAGCTGAATGTCCGGATAGACCTGCTGGAACCGGGCAAACAAGGGCGTCAGCAAATAGACCAGCAGACTGTCGGCCGTCGTCACCCGGATTTCACCGGCTGGCGCAATCTCCCGGCCTTGCAGGCGGCGTTCCATCTGGGCGACCTCCGCCTCGATCCGCTCGGCGGTGCGCACCGCTTCTTCCCCGGTCGGCGTCAGCGCGTAGCCGGAGCGCCTGCGCTCAAACAGCGGTACACCCAGCGCCTCTTCCAGGGCGCCCAGCCTGCGGAACACGGTGGAGTGATCAATCCCCAGTGCCGCTGCAGCTCCAGCCATGCCTTGGGCCTGCGCGATAGCCTTGACGAGCCGCAGATCGTCCCAGGCCAAGGATTTTGCTGCCCTCATGATAAGCCTCCGCATTTATTTCCAGAATGCATTCTGGTTTCTTACAACGCAAAGTCAAGTTTGCATGAATGCAAGCAAAATCAGCTGCAATCCGAACGCCAAGCGCCTATCTCTTGGTCATCGAAAGCGCCGCATCATTGCCGACATCGGGAACCGAAGTCCAATCCTGCACCTGCTTTCATGGCCCAGAGAACCCGAAACGCGGCAATTGAAACCGCCCGGCGTCCTCAATGCTGACCAAGCAAAGGAGAGTTCACATGGCACATGGCATTCATCACGTCACTGCAATTGCTGGCCCCGCCCGCCGCAATCTCGATTTCTACACCCGGGTTCTCGGCCAGCGCTTCGTCAAGAAGACTGTGAATTTCGACGATCCCGGCACCTATCACTTCTATTTCGGCGATGAGGCTGGCAATCCGGGCACGATCATGACCTTCTTCCCTTGGGAACATGCTGCACCGGGCCGCCTCGGCATCGGAGAAACCCAGGAAACCGGTTACCGGGTTCCCAAATCTTCGCTTGGCTTCTGGACGCACCGTTTTATCGAACAGGGCGTCGTGCATGAAAAGCTCGAACAGCGCTTTGGCCAGACAGTCCTGCCCTTCAAGGACCCGGACGGGATGCGACTTGCTCTGGTCGGTGTTGAAGACATCGAACACGAAGCCGCATGGGCTGCACCGGGCATTCCTGCGGAGCACGCGCTGCGGGGATTTCACGGGGTGACGCTGCTGCTGGACAAGATTGACGCAACGGCTGCTGTCCTGACCGATGTGTTCGGCTTTGAACAGCAGGGCAAGGAAGGCTATGTCACCCGGTATCATGTGCCTGGCACGGAGATCGGTGGGGTAGTGGATCTGCGCGAAGCCGGTGAATTTCTGCCCGCCCGGCCAGGTGCCGGCTCGGTGCACCACGTTGCCTTCAGAGCAAAGGACGATGCCGAACAGGCGGAAATGGCCGAAAAACTGCGCAAGAATCACCGCTTGCAGACAACGGAACAGAAAGACCGGGACTATTTCCGCTCGATCTATTTCCGTTCCCCGGGTGGCGTGTTGTTTGAAATCGCCACGCTCGATCCCGGCTTTGCCGTCGATGAACCGGCAGAAACCCTGGGTCAGGCCTTGAAGCTGCCGAAGGGCCTTGAAGGCTTCCGGGGCCGGATCGAAGGAATGCTACCCGATCTCGGCGATCTCAGCGTTGCTCAGCAGGACTAACGTTCGTCAGGGAGACGTGGAATCAGGTTTTCGGAAAGTCCGATGCGAAAACAAAAACCGACAGCATCGTACCGATTCCAGTTTCCTGGGCGATGCTGCCACCAACCTGCTAAAAAATGCGGCGCGTTACCGAAACGCGCTGCCGAAACACGATCGTGCATTTTATCAAACGCTCGACTGCTGCAACACTTTACGTTTGCGGCACATCTCGCGCCTCACGTCGGGGCAGCTTAGGAGAAAGCCGACATGACCCATTCCCCCATCTCGTCATTCATCCATCAGTTCGTTCCGGCGACGGTGCCGAACCTTACGCCCTTGCTTTTGCTGCATGGAACAGGCGGCAACGAAAATGATCTCTTGTCGCTTGGCTCTGCCCTTTCTCCGGGTGCGGCTCTGCTATCACCCCGTGGACAAGTTCTGGAACACGGCATGCCACGCTTCTTCAGACGGTTGGCGGAAGGTGTGTTCGATGAAGATGACCTGCGCGCGCGGGCAGCGGATCTGGCCGGCTTCATAAAGGAGGCCCGTGCGGTTCATAACCTGGCAGCCCCTGTCGCCGTCGGTTTCTCCAATGGCGCCAATATTGCCGCCGCTCTGCTGTTGCTGCATCGCCAGGCCTTGGCTGGTGCGGTACTGTTGCGGGCCATGACCCCGCTTCAGTCGCCGCCGGTCGTGCATGACACTGCCGATGGCGTGCCAGTTCTCATCCTATCTGGAGCGATGGATCCAATCGTTCCCGCAGACAATGCAGAACGATTGGTCGGCTCGCTTCAAGCTGTGGGCCATACGGTCAGCCACGAAATCCTGCCGTCGGGGCATAATCTCACTCAAATCGATCTATCAATCAGCAAGCAGTTCCTCGACACGAATTTCGCGCCGGCTGCTACCACCTGATATGACGGGTGTTTTGGGCCGCAGATAAAATACGGCCTCTCCGTCCAAAGTCGTTTACAGCTGACCAGCGCGTTTGGTTGCAGGCTTTGCCTTGACGGCGGTCTGCATTTTTTCTGCCTCCAAGGCATGTCTTAATTCGCGCAGCCGCAAGGTCTTTTCCTTCTGCCGCTCGAGGGCAGCGAGATGTTCATCCATCGCCTGCTGCCCTTCCTGCTGCTTCACCAGTTTTTCCTGGGCACGAACAGCGCGGCGCTCAACCAGATCCTCATCTTGATCAGTCAATGTAAAATCCCTTTGCTTAGAGTTTGACGTAGCCGTGAGCAGAAGACATTGGACCCCGTCAGGTTCAGAGAGTACGTAACGGATCCAGCTGTTCTACGGTCAACGGAAATCCGCCGCGGTCAAAAGATACATGTTGTTGCCGCCTTTTTTTCCGTAGGCTTTTCTCGCGACATCCAGAATAGACCCGCGAAGATTGTCGAATGCGGCAAGGAAGTCGTGCTCTCCGACAATGACCTTGGCCATCGCCTTGGATATCGCATCAAGTTCAACGAAAAACCGGATTTCAAACATGCCGTCGTAACCAAGAAACCGGATGCGGTGTCCCTTCTCATCGAAACTGCGGCTACTATTCGGGAAGGTTAAAGCCATCGCATTATTCTCGCTCGCATGTTTCAAAGAAAAGAGGTCATTATCGGATTTCTGAAGTGAAAAAAGGCACCTAAGGTTCCACGACTGCATGCATTTCTCAAATCGAACGCGAAGAAACTTCGCGATCAATTTTCAGTAGCCATGCCCAATCGTCACAACAGTCTTTCACCGCCATCAGCCGGTTTGCTCCGCTTCTGCCGTTTTTCGGTTTTTGTCGGCTCGGACTGCTGCTCCGGCGCGGTCTCATTTGAAACGGCCTTTACGGCTGGCGTTTTTGCCGGTGCGGCATCATCGGTAATAGTGGTGAATCGAATCATGGCTTAGTCCTTCGAATGAACGGCTTGAGCAAAGGGATACGGTCGGGAAATCGACTGTCGATTATGACTGTGGCTGCACGATTGCCTAAATCCAACTTGATTCAGGACCATTATGCAGCATCTTTAAAGCGTTACGGCGTCTTGTGTGCATTGGCAAAACACCGGTGGCAACTTCTAAAATCCACGCCAGCAAAAGAAAGCACAGCGCAAAGACAGAACCCTGCAAGCAAGGCAGCCAATCATTCATATATGATGCAGTAGCGCTTCTTTTACAACGGCTACAACGCCGTTGTTTTTTAGATATTGCGGGCGCTCGAGGTTCCATCACCATAATAACGCACGACACTTGAGCGTGTCACCGGAATGGCACGGCGCTGAACAAGTTTGCCCAGCATGAAATAAAGCAGGAATGAGCCGATCTGGTAAGCGAAGATAATATCGATTTCCACGAAAGCCCGCTCGACCAGCAGCATGGCGAGACCGAACAGCACACCGGCCTCTGGATCTCGGGCATTGACGAGCAGACGTTTGAGATTGCCGATCAATGCGACGACCAACATAGCAACCAGCAGAACGAGGCCGATAATCCCCGTCTCAACAGCGGTTTCGATAAAGGTATTGTGGAAATGAAACCCGGCTCGGGTCGGAATATAGAACTCATCCCATAGCCGCTCCGCCTCGGAAAAGCCCTGAACCCAATAGGCCTGGTAACCGACGCCAAAAATCGGATTCGCCAGGGCTGCCGCTATGCCCTGTTGCCAAAGATAGGTTCGCCCGGTCAGGGTCGAATCCTTTCCGAACGCTCCCAGGATCAAATCGACGCCACCAGCATACACGAACGCCGCTGCGCCAAGCCCGCCAAGCACGACGCCAGCCACAACCAGCACAATACGATGGCGCGGCGACAGGAGAATAACTGCTCTCAAGACCAGCGACGCACCGACCACCGCCATGACAGTAATGACCGATGTCGCCGATTCGGATGCAAACAGACAGTAAGCTGATAGCAAAGCCAGCCCAGCAGGCGGCAGCATCCATATGCTGCGTTCTTTCAGGATAATGATCGCAGCGAACGAAAAATACACGCCGAGGGAGGCATAAAAGCCCAGCTGGTTCTTTGACGAGAACGCGCCCACAAAGCTGAAGGATCCGTCCAGTGGATCGAGGAAATAAGAGCCGAACAGCAGCGAATAGACCAGCACGATTCCTGTGCCGATCATGGATCCCCTCAGAAAGGAACGGATTCCCACTACACGCATGGCAATCAACGCACAGACGATATGCGAGAAATATTGCAACGAGGCCCTGACGGTTACAGGTGGCGCCGCCGACCAGAAGATAGATAGAATCGTCAGAATACTGAAGGCAAAAATCGGAAGATACAGGCCATAGTTACCGAGCACGCGCCGGTAATTCACAGCAATCAGCGGCAGCCAGACACCGTAATAGGCCAGAATGGAAATCTGCCCGAAACGGGCAGAATAGGCAAAGACGAAATAGGAAAGCGCAATCGCCGTGGCGGCATAGAGACCATTGCGTTCCGGGTCGATGAGATGCGATTTGGCGATCCGCATCGACCGTTACCGCATGGCTGGCTGAGACAGCTTTACCGTAACCTTGATCACATCGCCGGGCGTCACCGAGGTATTCTCGTCCACAGCGATTTCGGTGGGCTTCCCATCCTTTTCGCGGACGATGGAATAAGCGACATTGGCTTCGCCATCGGCAGTCTTGGCACTGGCGCTTTCCGAAGATTGCAGCAGGGATTCGGCCATCAGGCCACGGCTGGTGGAAAGCTTCAACGCAATCTGGTCCAGCTCAGCTTCGGTATCCTGCAATTCCTGGGCGAGCTGTGCATCCCAATCGTTGCGCGTCGTGGTCTCGTCCTGCTGGGCCTTGTTCAGATCCTGCTTGGCCTTCAGCGTGTTGGTATCGATATCCAGAAGTGCCGATTGCAAATCCGACACCTGCTGCTCGACCGCCAAACGACGCGAACTCAGCGCCAAGCCCTGCTCGCTCAAGCTATTGACCTTGTCGCGGTCTTCCTGAACCATCGTCAACTGACGGGTCTGGGTTTCTGACTTCTTGCCAAGAGCCTCGATTTCCGCCGCAAGCAAAGTCTTAAGGTCGGCAAGGGATGACAACTGAACCTTGAGCTTGGCGGTTTGGGAATTCATCAAGGCCGCTTCCGACTCAACCAACTGGTTGATGTCGGGAATGGATTTCAACTCCTCGGGAATTTCTATCGTCTCTTTTTCATTCATTTCCGCAAGAACGCGCACACGACGGACCAACAAACGGTTGCGTTGGGAGACCAAAACGGCGCCATCGCCCTGTGCCTGAAGGAAATCACGCGCAAAACGCTGGCCAGCATCGGCGCGCTTCAAGCCGCCTGCGACACTGAGCGCCTTTAACACAGTCATACCCGGTGCATAGGGATATTCACCCGGCGACTGAACTGCACCAGCCATGTAGACGGGGCGATACTCAGAAATTTCAACCGATGCAGACGGTCGATCACTGAGACCGAACAATTGTTGCATCTTTTTGCCGATCTCGTCGGCGACGTCGGCTGTTGTCTTACCAGAGGCTGGCAATTCGCCGATGAACGGCAGAGACACCTGGCCCGCAGCGCCGACGGAATAGTCGCCACTGACGGCGGCCCAGTCCCGCACGGCGCCCTCGGCCGTCTGCCATTCAGCCACCCGAACGCGGATCTTGTCCATTACGCCCAAACGATAGTCATCGGCCAATGCCAATCCCGGCACAGCCAAGGACAGACAAAACGCGAGCGCTGCACCGTTCACGGTCGTAATGCGCTTGGATGACCGAAATCCTCCAGCAAATCCGTAAGCCTTCATGGCAAATCCTATGCGTATTCAATAAAAATGCGGCAGGTCTAAAACGCCACTTCGGGCAGCAGCCTTCTGGCTCCGCCCTTATGACATTCTTTAGATTTTAGTAGCTGCCGCGAGACAGACACACAGCCGGAACCGTACGGACCATGATGAGGACATCCCTGGCCAGCGACCATGTCTTAACATATTGCGTGTCCATAGCCACCCGCGTTTCATAGGAAACATCGTTGCGACCGCTCACCTGCCAGAGACCGGTCAGGCCAGGGCGGGTTTGCAGATAAAAAGCAGCGGCACTATCGTACATTTCCAGCTCGTCCTCGACCACAGGCCGGGGTCCGACGATGCTCATCTCACCCTTGATGATGTTGAACAGCTGGGGCAGCTCGTCCAGGCTAAGCTTACGCAGCACAGAACCGATCGCCGTGACGCGGGGATCATTTTGCAGCTTACGGGTGGCACGCCATTCTTCATAGGCTTCCGGATTGGCCCGCAGGTAATCCTGCAAAACCTTGTCGCCATTCTGCACCATGGTGCGAAACTTCATGCAATGAAATTGCTGGCCGTTATGTCCGATACGGCGATGACCGTAAAACACACTGCCGCCATCGGTAAATTTTACCATGGCTGCAATCATCAAGAATATCGGGCTGAACATAATCAGCGCCATCGTGGCGATGAATATATCAAACCCTCTCTTGGCAAGACCACCAACCGGCTGGGTACCGGATGCGGCGGTCGTAAAAAACGGCGAACTGGCCGATCTTGTCGCGGACTTCATAGAGGTAACTCCATTTACGTGGGCGATTGGTCGGGTCCCGGCGGGACGCGTCCGTGGTCATTGAACCCTAGTGTGTGGTGATAATTTGTCCTTCGCAATACCCTTTGCAGAAAACCTTCCGGACGATGGAATGATAGCAATTAGAATATGTGTCTTTCTTGCACTACATTTTAAGTATTTAATGTCCCGTTGTGACACTTAGGTTTCCATTTTTGGATGTTTCGCAATGAAAATCCTTTAACCTTCCCGCAAATGGAATGTTTTTTACTTATAATATAAATGCCGACTCCTGGAAGTTTCATAAATTCGTCATGTGAAATGAAGGAAAGAGGGTCAGGTTGATGTCCCCCGACATGGATATTGCATTGCATCATTATGGTGCGACGCATATAGGTTTAAAACAATATCCTAATATTGTAACAATTCGTGATCGAACTGGGTAAAGATTTAATGAATTCGGAAAGGTGAAATATAGGTTTTCGGCTCGATCGCCGCCGCCCCTTCGACAATGCATTCCCTATTCCAACACGCAATGACCTTTATCGACGCACTGTCGCAAGCCAAGGAAATAGTTAGTAATTCACTAAAGCGGCCAGAAAAATTGACTGATTTTTGTAACGGTCCTGCAAGCCATTTGCTCTATCATCATGACAAGATCGCAGCCAAAGGCCCGTAACAACATGAAGATTGAAAGAATGAGGCAAGGTGCCTATATTCAATTTGCCTCTGAGGAGAAGGCAATGGCTATGATCTCAAGATCAATGTACCGGGGGGAGGCTCTAAATTATGCATGCGCCTAAGGTCTTCTTTAGCATGATTGGTGCACTGCTGGTGTTTGCAGTTGCGACTTATTTCCTGTCAGGCTCGCTTGCTGGCACGCTCATTAAAACAGTTTTGGCCGCCATTCTTTTACAGGTTGGTTACTTCTGCGCTGTCGCTTATCTTGTTTTCCAGGAATCAAAGCGCCGCACGCAGGCGATGGGGACCAGCGACGCGACAGCCAGCAATGGCGCGATCCGCGCGCTTGGCGAGACGGGTCAAACCGCATTGCGCAACAACTAACCCGCCTTCTTTCGCCTGGCCGCGTTTCAGCCAAAATCAAATGGCAAAGATTGCGCGAAAGCCGTTGACACGGCTCACTTCGCCAAGCATTTGTGTTTGAAAGCCGCGTTTGGCTTGGAAAACGGTTGATTTGGAGCAAGGCGATTAGAACCCCGGGAGACATCCACTGCCTTTCCGGTTCCTGCCGTAATGTAGGGGAAATTTTGCTTCGTCATCTGTTCTTATCAGAAACGCGCTACCTGCGCGTCAGATTAGAGTACGGGGGACCGTAATGACGATGAATTCCACCGTATGCGTTATTATTGCCGCCAAAAACGCTAGCGCCACTGTGGCACGGGCGGTGCGTTCTGCCTTGGCGGAAGCCGAAACGCATGAAGTGGTCGTTGTCGATGATGGATCTGTGGATGGCACTGGTGCAGAAGCCCTATCCGCCGATGACAACAGCGGTCGCTTGAAAATTATCCGTTTCGACCATAACCGCGGCCCAGCCGCCGCGCGCAACTGCGCCATTGAAGCATCGACGGCACCTTTGCTGGCTATTCTCGATGCCGACGATTTTTTCCTGCCAGGACGCTTCACCCAGATGATGGCTGAAGACCAGTGGGATTTTATCGCCGACAATATCGTTTTTGTAAAAGAGGAATGCGTTTCCCAGGTCAATACCGGCGTCAAACGTTTCCGGCGTCAGGCCCGCCTTTTGGTGCTTGAGGATTTCATTGCCGGAAATATTTCCCAAAGAGGCGCGCAACGCGGGGAAATCGGCTTCCTAAAGCCAGTCATGCGGCGGGATTTTCTCGATCGCCATGGCTTGCGGTATAATGAAAAGCTCCGCCTTGGTGAAGATTATGATCTTTACGCGCGCGCACTTGTCGCTGGCGCACGCTACAAAATCATTCATAGTTGCGGCTATGGCGCCGTTGTTCGCCATGATTCGCTGAGCGGCAAACATCGCACCGAAGATCTCAAGCGGCTTTACGAAGCCGACCGCTCCATTCTTGCCAATCCAAACCTGACGCAGGAACAGAGGTCACTGTTGACCCAACATGAAAAGCACATTCGCGACCGCTACGAGTTGCGCCATTTCCTCGATTTAAAGAATAATCAGGGTGCATTTTCAGCCATCGCCTATGCCGCGAGGCATCCTATGGCCATACCGGCCATCATCGGCGGGATTGCAGCAGATAAGAGAGATGCCCTGATGGGTAAAAGCCAGCGCCCTCAATCCTCCCAGTCTTCGGGGACTCTGCGCTATCTTTTGCCTGTCATCGCGGATGCCGATCAAAGATAGAGTTTTCCAGGAAAAACATGCACCTACAGCGCTGTAGCAAGTCGTCTATGATGCGTTACGGCACCGCATAAATGAAAAATCTGCCCGGCTCAGACTAAACCGGACAGACTTTCATACACCTGCATGATCAGGAGACCGCTGCGATCCCGTAATCACGACGGACGCCCTCTATAACCTCCAAGAACCGTGCTTTGCGCTCTTGTAAGACCGAATCCCGGCTCAGTTGCGGTTCTGCTTGGCTTGCCTTCCATAGACCAAGCATGGCTGGCCCTGCCAGGACCTGCTTGACCACGGTGCGCAATCCGGTCTGCTTTGGACCACGTGCTTGTTCGATAATCGTTGCGTCTACAGCCAGATCATTCGGATTTTCCAGAGCTGGCTGGTGGTTTTTAAAACTCATCCCCCAGAAGCTTTCGCCCTTTATCTTTGCTTCTGCTCGGCTGGACAATGGGACGCGCAGGGGTTTGTAAGTCACACCAAGAGTAGAAGCCCAATCGTTCCATTTGAAACTATTGATAGAAGCTGAGGTGCTGACCGCGACCCATGGAACGCGTAGAGCATCAGCAATGATCGCCCCATGCATCGATTCGGCGATAATCACTTCGGATTGCAGGATCTGACGAATAACCGCCTTTGCCTCGCCGCAGGGGTCGATATAGGTGAGGCCCACTTTGGGTACAATTGATGCCCAAACACCCGCTACCGCCGATTCCCAGTGAGGAACGAAACTCTTTTTGTAGAGTTTTGGAAGCTTCTGGAATTCAGGCATGTCGGCCAGCATCACAGCCGGATCGATCACACCTTTTTCCGGCGGCAGACCAAGCGCCTTGGCAGTCAAAGGACCGCGCACGGACCTTATATCCCATTCTTCCGGTCGGCTCATATCCGGCAGGCTTCCATAGCCAAAACCGCTGCCGATCACCAGCTTATGCTGACCTTCCGGCAAAAGAGCGCGATTGAGAACAGTTCCGACGCCGACAAGTAACGTTTCCGGATGCACATCCCGAAAACCTGGCATGAGAAAATCCCATAACCAAAGGTTCAGGTCGTCACCAAAATTTCCATGGGCGGATTCCCAATAGTAAGGCTGCATGAATGTTCCTTTACGGGGCGAGGCAGACGCCCGATGAGAATGCATGATCACTGCATTTCAAGATACTTTTATATCAGCGGGAAAATTTACCAACCGCAAGAGCCAAAGCACTTTGCACGATGGCTGGATCCCGTCTCATCCATCGCAATAGCACGCCGAATTGCGGTAGCTTACGGCGTTTTACCATGCCCATCTGACCCCAGAGGGCATTTTTACGAGCGGTCTGCTTATAGTGCTGAATAAAGCTCAAGGCTTCAGGTTTATTGGAAAATCGCCGTTCAAGCGTATCGAGCGCCACCCAGGTATTCAACTGCTGCTGGAGAAAGGCGGGAGAACTTGAATCAATACTGTGGAAAATATTGATTCCTTCACCGCGCTCGGCTCCGGCGGCATCGCACAAAATGACGCGCTTGGCTGCCAGCACACAATCACAGAAGAACAGCACATCTTCAGCAGCCAGCCGAAGCTCGGCTTCAAACCGGATTTTCTCAAACAGCGGGCGACCGATCACCATGCAGGACAGATGCAGGAAACTCCAGTTCTTCAGCATCACCACTGGCATTTCCGGCAGTTCGAGCACCAGTGGCGCCTCCTGAAGCTGCACGGTTTTTTCGGTCTTCTTCAGCTCGGCAACGCTGAAATGATAGTAGAAATCATCTCCGCCATGGATCGATGCCCAATAGCAATCCGCATTGAAGCGAGTCATGGCCTCATAGGCATTTTTCAGGTGGTCCGGCGCCCATTCATCGTCGGAATCCAGGAAGGCGGCGAAATCGCAGTCGGCGGCAATTGCGTCGAGCCCGGTATTGCGGGCGCCGCCCGGACCACCGTTCTCCTGCTTGATCACCCGAATACGGGCACGATGTGCCGGCTCCAGCGGCTGCAATTCCAAATCGATGGAATAGGGGGACTGGTCATCGACCACAATAATGTCGAAGTCCTGGAATGTCTGGGAAAAAATCGAGCCCAGCGCCCGTCTTAAAATTCCGGCTTCCTTCTGATAGAAGGGAATAATCACCGTCAGCTTCGCCATCTTTTTGCCCTGTCGTTTCTCAAGAAAGAGGTTCAGTTGCCTGTTATGTACCCTTGCGCTATCAGACTATGGTGCCTTGCACCATATTCCATGATGCAATCAGGTTCGCCATAGCGCTTGTGTTGTTTGCCACCCTGAAGCAAAAACTCTCCATAACCATACAATTTTGGCGCTTTCCCACAAGCTTTTCGACCTGTAACCGCTCTTTCGCCCCCAGACCCAAGGATGTTTGCCCATGCCGCCAACCGTCAATGCGAAATCCGTAACCCGGAATGTTGGCTGGAGCGTCCTTTCCAAAACAGGCACTTTCGGGCTTAAATTTGTCACGGTCCCGATCCTGGCGCGCATTCTCACTCCCGATCAATTCGGTGCTGTCGCCGTTGCGCTAACCGTGGTGCAATTCCTGGCGATGATCGGCGGTGCGGGTTTCGGTGCAGCTTTGGTCATCCAGGAAAAGGAAGAGCCGGAGACGATCCATTCTGTTTTCTGGGCGAATTTGATCATTTCCTGCCTGATGGCAACTCTCCTTTACGTGTTTGCCGAACCGATTTCGGCCATGCTGGGGGCGGTCGAGGCCGCGCCGCTGGTGCGCATCATGGCGGTGCTCATTCCGCTGCAACTGACCGGAGACGTTGCCTATGCTCTCCTGGCCCGGCGCATGCAGTTCAGCCAGGACGCGCTGTGGAGCATGATTTCCGAATCGGCCGGCGCACTGATTGCGGTCGGCATGGCCTTGATGGGTTATGGGGTGATGGCGCTGGTGGCGCAATTGTTTTCCTCCTCCATCATCCGGCTTTGCGGGCTCTATTATGTATCCGGTTATGTCCCGGGCTTTGCCTTCAAGCCGCGCCGTATCCTGGCGCTCGGTCGCTTCAGCCTCGGCATGATGGGGTCGGAAATCGCCAATTTCATCACCTTCCAATCTCCCATGGTGGTGATTTCCCGCTATCTCGGCCTGTCGGACGCTGGCGCTTATTCCGCCGCCAACCGGTTTTCCAGCATTCCCAACCAGGTCGTCCTGTCCGCTGTCATGGGCGTGCTGTTTCCCGCCTTCAGCACCATGATGCATGACCGGGATCGCCGCTCACAGGCGCTGATGTTGAGCACCCAGGTGACGACCGTGCTGCTGGCGCCGATGATGTTCGGCATGTGGGCATTGGCCGAACCGGCCATGCTGGTGCTGTTTGGACCGCAATGGGCCTGGGCCTGGCCGGTTCTCGGTCTGCTTGCTCTGTCCAAGGGCATCCTCACACCTTGCAGCACATTTATCCCTTATCTGAAAGGCGTCGGACACGGCGGTACGCTCTTCTGGTGGGCCGTCATCCGGGCAATCGTCACCACCGTTGCGGTCGCGGTTGCCGCAGCCTTTGGAAACCTGGTCGATGCCATGGTGGCGCTGTGCGTCGTCAATGTCGTCGTGCTCTTCGGTTATTCCTGGGTGGTGTTCCGTGCCGACCAGATGCCCTTCCTCAAGGGCATGTTTATTTCCACACGGCCGATGGTCACCGCTCTGATCATGGCTGGCATGGTTCGCGCCCTTCTGCATTTTTATGGGTATCTGGTCCCCAATCCCGTACTGCAAGTATTGATTGGCGGCCTGATTGGCGGCACAATCTATGGTGTATTTGTGGTTCTGACGGAGGCCGAATTGTTGAGAAAACTGCAAACCATGGTGCGCAACCGCAGATCCACTGCCCCCGCACCCGCAGAATGATGATAGCCCCTGCAAACTGCTCTGCGCCGCCTCATTATCGAGCCATTCTGCGCTAATCCGGGAAACCCGATGGTGGAAGCGGCGCAATTCCTTAGCTTTTTTCGAGCTACGGACAAAAAAATATTCGCATACGCGAATAGACATATAGCTTTACCTGCATAAATTCAAACCATTGAATTTCAAATATTTTATCAAAAAAATCCGGCTATTACCCCACTAATCCCACCTATGCTCACCAAGCGAGCTGCAAAAAATTGAGGAACCAAAGGTAAATTTTTTGCTGCACTGCCACATTTTTACAGGCACATTCCCATAATGTGAAGGTGTCGGCCCATACTGTGAAGGGCTGCGGGGTGATGGGGACGATAGAGGATATTGAAGACAGGAGTACCGAATATCGTGAAGATCGACCAGGAACTTTCCGCGCGGATTCATATGGCGCGGTTGATGCTGATCGTCGGCATTGTCTTCGTACATGTCCCCTTCGATCCGCAGTCGAACGCCTATCTGGGCCAATACGGCGCCTTTGATTGGCTGCGCGCCTTTCTCGGCGACATGCTGTTTCGCATTGGCGTTCCCTGCCTGAGTGCGATTTCCGGCTTGCTGATGTTTCGCAAAGGACTGGACGGTTTCGATTACAGGAAAGTGCTGCGCTCAAAAAGTGTGAGCGTATTGCTGCCTTTCCTGCTCTGGAACAGCATCGTTTTCCTGTATGTGCTGACGACGCAATCTCTGGGCTATGGCGAAGGATATTTCCCAAGCGTACTGACCGCGTCTTATCGGGAACTCGTTACCCTGGTGCTGGCGACGGAAGATTGGCCAATCAATCTGCCGCTCTATTTCCTGCGTGATCTGCTGCTTTGCTTCCTCTTATCGCCGCTGATTGGCTTCCTGGTGAAACGCCAACCCGTACTGACGCTTGGCGTTCTGTTGCTTTATGTCGTTCTACCGGTGCCCAATATGATCTTCCTGAAAAAATCGATCATTCTCGGGTTTTCGGCTGGTGCGGCGATTGCGATACACAATGTCAACATCCGCAAGCTCGACCGTTATGCCTTGCCGATTGTGGCAGCCGTGCTGGTCTCGGCCATGGCGGTCTTCGTCTGCATGTATCAAACCGGCTTTAACGAGCATCCACTCTGGCTTGATGTGATATATGGTCTGATCACGGTGATTGGCGGCCTGGGAGCATGGGAAATGACCCGGCTGCTCAAGGATACGCGCCTTGGCAAAACACTGGTCGCCGCTCCCGGCGGACTTAGTTTCTGGATTTTCTGTGCGCATTATCCGATCTTGATGACCGCATGGATGATCTGGCAAAAATTCGATATAGGGCCTTACCCCCTCTTTTACGTCCTTGCGCTACCCGTCACCTTCTGCCTGCTGCTTGCCTCCCATTTCCTGGCGATCCGGCTGACGCCGGGATTTTACGGGGTCATGACCGGCCAGCGCAATGCAAGCGGCAGAGACAAGAACAAGAACGTGGCAGCCGGGCGGGCGCTTGCCTTCAGCAAAGGAGACTGACATGAACCACCCCTCGCTTTTCCGAGGTCTGTTTTCTCGCCTACTCTGCGCCTCTGCTTTCGGCGCGACGGTTTTGATGACCCTGTCCACGGCACATGCCCAGCAACCCGTGGAAGGACAATCCTTTGTCGATACATTTGACAAACTGGATTTAAAACGCTGGTATATTTCCGACGGCTGGAATAACGGACCGCATCAGAACTGCACGTGGACCAAGAAAAACGTGAAAATCAAGGATGGCCATCTGGAATTGACATTTGACGACAAGCCCCTGGGCGAGCGTCAGTATTCCTGCGCCGAAATCCAGACCAAGCAGCGCTTCAGCTATGGCACCTATGAGGCGCGCCTGAAAACCGCCGATGCGTCCGGGCTGAATTCGGCTTTTTTCACCTTTATCGGCCCGCGCGACAAAACTCCCCATGACGAGATCGACTTCGAGATCCTCGGCAAGAACCTCAACGAGGTTCAGGTCAACCAGTATATCTCGGCCAAGGGTGGCAATGAAAAAATGGCTGCCGTCGATAATGGCGCCAACAAGGGCTTCAACGATTATGCCTTTGTCTGGGAAAAGGACAGGCTGCGCTACTATGTCAACGGCAAGCTGGTTCAGGACGTGACCGATCCGGCCAAATTGCCGAGCCACAGCCAGAAGATCTTCTTCAGTCTTTGGGGTACGGATACATTGAAGGACTGGATGGGGCCGTTTTCCTATTCCGGACCGCAGACCATGACCGTAGAGCGACTGGCATTCACGGCGCTGGGCGACAAGTGCCAGTTCCCGGAATCGGTAGCCTGCACGCTGAATTGAGACCAAACAATGTGAGAGCAGCCTTACGTTGAGAGGGACGCCACATTGCCAGACTACTGCATCACGGCTTGATCCTAGTGCATCGATCCAAACGGAGGCTTCAGCCGAGTTTGGAAAAATCGATGCATAAACAAAAAATTAGTGCACGAAAGCATGAACGAAGTGAATGCGTCAGTGCACTAGTAAGGTTCAAGAAAAGACATGCCGCATCTTTATGACAGGGGGCAAGGTAAGCCATGGGTGGCTTACCTTTCCATGAAGACGCAATTTAGCGCGGGAAACCGGATCCTCACTGGCGAGGGTTTCCCCGCAATTGCACAAAGGGGGCCAATGACCATACGTGTGCTATACCTTGCGCATGACCTTGCCGATCCTGCCATTCGCCGCAGGGTGATGATGTTGCGTGCCGGTGGCGCGGACGTGATGCTGGCTGGCTTTCGCCGCGATGAAAACAAATTGGCCGCAGTGGAAGGTGTTCAGCCGATTGAGCTTGGGATCACCGCCGATGGCCGCTTTGCTCACCGCGCAGCAACGGTGGTGAAAGCCAGTTTGTCAGCTGCCGCCAAACTTGGCCATCTGCCCCGCCCGGACGTGATCATTGCCCGCAATCTCGAAATGCTAGCCATCGGCCGTCGCGCGCGCCATATCTTCGGTGCAGCCGTACCGATGGTCTATGAATGTCTCGACATTCATCGGCTGATGCTGCGCAATGATCCGCTCGGCAAGTCCCTGCGTGGTCTGGAAGCGCGGCTCGGTCGCCAGGCAAGCCTGTTGATCACCAGCTCTCCGGCCTTTGTCGAGCAGTATTTCCAGCCGCTTTCAGGTCTCGATCTGCCGACCATGCTGCTGGAAAACCAAGTGCTCGACTTGTCCGGGCAAGACACAGCGCTGGCGCTGACACCGCGGGTTCCGGCTCCCGGCCAGCCTTGGCGCATTGGTTGGTTCGGCGCCTTACGCTGTTCGAAATCCCTTAAACTGCTCGGTGAATTCACCCGGTCGATGCAGGGTTCGGCAATTGTTGAGATGCGTGGACGTCCAGCCCATATCGAGTTTGAGAATTTCGACGCTCAGGTCGCACGTGAACCGCATGTCAATTTTCATGGACCCTACAAAAACCCTGAGGACCTGGCCGGCATTTACCAGCAGGTTCAATTTGTCTGGGCCATCGATTTCTATGAGGAGGGCCAGAATTCAAGCTGGCTTTTGCCGAACCGGCTCTATGAAGGATGTCGCTATGGCACCGTTCCCATTGCCCTGAAAGGGACTGAGACAGCACGCTACCTGGCCCGCAAGGGCATCGGCTTTGAATTGCCTGATGCAAGTGTCTCGTCCCTCGTTTCACTGTTTGAAACCATGACTGCCGAGCGCTACCAGTCCGCCTTCGATGCGGTCGCCGCCCAGGACCCTCACAGCTTCACGCTCACCAGAGCCGATTGCGAGACATTGGTGCGCCGACTTGCGGCACTTCCTGCAGATCCCATGGCCTCGCGTTCTCTGAATTCAAACGCCATGAAGGCGCCGATCCTTTCAACCAAGCCAACCCTTTCGAACAAGGTAGACGTTCATGATGGCTGACAAGCTGAAATCCGTAAGATGCCTGATCGTCATCCCCTGCCTCAACGAAGAAAAGCATATCGAGGGCGTTATCGCCAATCTGGCCAAGGCGCTTGACGATCTGAACGCTGAAATCGTCGTGGCCGATGGCGGCAGCCGCGATCAGACCCAGGCGATCGTCTCGCGCATTTCCGCTGAGAATTCCAAGGTCAAGCTGATCGACAATCCCAAGAAAATCCAGAGCGCCGCCGTCAACTTGACCGTTGCGCAATTCGGCGGCGATTACGATTATATCATTCGCATCGATGCCCATGGCACCTATCCAGACGATTATTGCCAGACACTGGTGACAGAGGCCCTGGAAACCGGGGCCGATTCCGTCGTTGTCGGCATGTTGACGGTTGGCTTCGGAACGTTCCAGAAGGCAACGGCCCTGGCTCAGAATTCCAAGCTCGGCAACGGTGGCTCCAAGCATCGCACCGGCGCTCAAAGTCACTGGACAGATCATGGCCATCACGCCCTGATCCGCATTGCCGCCTATAAAGCGATTGGCGGCTATGACGAATCGTTTCGCCATAACGAAGATGCGGAATTCGACTACCGGTTGAATAAATCCGGCTTTCGTGTCTGGATGACCGCCAATACCAGCATGGTCTATTATCCACGCTCCAGCCCCTTGCCGCTCTACCGGCAATATTTTGGCTATGGCCGCGGCCGCGCCCAGAATTTCCTGAAACATCGCTCCCGTCCAAGCCTGCGTCAGCTCATTCCGCTGGCTGTGGCTCCGGTTGCCGTTTTCGCATTGCTGTGCGTATTCAGCTGGCTCGCACTCATCCCGCTTCTCGTCTGGGCGCTGGCCTGCCTTGGCTACGGCGTCTGGCTCGCCATCGGCGAGCGCCAGCCGCTCGGGCCTCTCGCCGCCCTCTCGGCAATGATCATGCATTTTGCCTGGTCAGCCGGTTTCTGGCGGGAAATATTGGATTTTCGCAATCGTAAAACCTATCCGCTGCCGCCCAGTCAAGAGGTTGCGTCATGAATGCCGCCCATCCCATCCGCATCGATATCGGCATCTGCACGTTCCGCCGGCCGGAGCTTGAGACAGCTCTCTTGTCGCTCGCCATGATCGACGTTCCCACCGGTGTATCCCTGCGTATCATCGTTGCCGACAATGACCAAACGCCCAGCGCGACATCCCTGGTCGATAGCCTGCGCCCACGCCTCCCCTGCGGGCTGATTTACGTCCATTGCCCGGCTGGCAATATATCCATCGCCCGCAATGCCTGCCTGGATGCCAGCGATGCCGATTACCTCGCCTTTATCGACGATGACGAGACCGCAACGGAAAGCTGGCTGACCGAACTTCTGGCGGTCGCCCGCCAAACCGGTGCCGATGCCGTGCTTGGTCCTGTCAGGGCGAGCTACAGTGACAACGCACCGGAATGGATGCGCAAAGGTGACTTTCACTCGACATTCCCGGTCTTCGTTGGCGGTGAAATCCGCACCGGCTATACCTGCAACGTGCTTCTCGATCTACGTTCACCACGCCTTGCAGAGCGCCGCTTCAACCTGGCGCTGGGCAAGACCGGCGGCGAGGATACCGAGTATTTCACCTATATATACCGCAATGGCGGCAGGATCGCCTATGCTGAGAACGCCCTTCTTCATGAACCCGTGACCCCATCGCGCAGCCGGTTCGACTGGTTGGCCAAGCGCCGCTACCGCATGGGCCAGACCCATGGCCGGCTGGTGGCTGAAGGCAAGGGACCGTTGACGAAATTCAAGGCAATCCTGGTGGCTGCAGCAAAGGCGGTTTTCTGCTTTCTGGCCGCACTGGTTTTCGTCTTCATGCCAATCCATCGTCATCGCTATGTCCTGCGCGGCATCCTGCATCTCGGCGCCGTCTCCGGCATTCTCGGTTTTCGTGAAATCCATCAATACGGATCGCTGGAGACTGCCAAGCCATGATCGCCTGGACCCCCGACGTCACGGTGGTGATTGCCGCCTATAATACCGGTGAAACCATCGAGCGCGCCATTGAAAGCGCGCTGTCGCAGGTTAATGTCACAGTCGAAGTTGTTGTTGTCGATGATTGCTCATCCGACGATACCCGCGAACGGGTTGCTGCCCTCACCGATCCCCGCGTTCGCTTGATCGCATTGGAGCGCAATAAGGGCCCGGGCGGCGCCAGGAATGCGGCAATAGATGCCGCCCGTGGTCGCTGGATCGCCGTACTGGATTCGGACGATACATTCAAACCGATGCGCCTGTTTAGGATGATCGAGCGCGCCGAGGACGAAAAGGCCCAGGTCGTCGTCGATAATCTCGACGTGATCGACATGAATGGCACCTGCCGGACGATGTTTCTGGAAGACGCGCTGGCGCATATCGGCCAAATCGACCTGGCGCGGTTTATCGGCTCCAACATCCTGTTTCAGTCCGAGCATAATTTCGGCTATATGAAGCCTATCTTCCTGCGCAGTTTCCTGAATGACAAAGGCCTGCGTTTCGACGAGAGCCTCAGGATCGGCGAGGATTATCTGCTGTTGGCTTCGGCCTTGGCCGAGAATGCGGTCTGCACAATAGAGCCGACTGCGGGTTACCTCTATTATATCAGGGAAGGATCGATCTCGCGGGTGCTTCGCCTCCATCATGTCGATGCAATGATGGCCGCCGATGCCGGTTTCATCTCCCGCTATCCACTGAAAGGGGCAGCCCTTGCGGCCCAGACGGCCCGAACCCGTAGCCTGAAGGAGGCGCGCGCGTTCATAAATCTGATCGATAGTCTCAAGGCACGATCGCTGTCGGGTGTTATCAAAACGGCCCTTGCCAATCCCTTGGCGCTACGCCATCTGAAAATGCCAATCTCCGTTCGTCTCCGGCGACTGATAAAGAGCCTGCAGAGAGACCGGACATCAACAGCCGCTACCTCTTCTGCCGATCCGCCAATCAAGGGCTAACCCGCTGCTTTAAAGAGAAGTGACATGGATATTTGCACGCCAAGACCAAAATCAATGAAGCCCCTGTCCCAACCCGGAGCGATCTTGACCTGCGCTGTTTACTCTTTTTTAAAGGAATTGGTTCCGTCGCATGAAGGCCGTATTCAGGCGGACCAAGACGTCCTATAGTGCAAAGTCCTTAAGTCCGAAATCGATTTAAGGCGACAACGATGCTTGACTATAAAGTGCCTGAGCCTGGTTTGTTCGTCATGAATGACATGAGGCACCGGAATATCAACATTGTTCTACAATTTGCTTGATCAGGGTCGGATCATTCCGATCCTAACGAAGCTGGGAAACGGGCATCTGTCGAGATCAAGGGTTTGGAGTGCTGTATGAGTGTGAGTTTTTCCAATGTGCATGAGCAGTCGCGGCGGTCCAGCTGTCCGTTGACAGACCATGCCCTGACGAAAAGTTCCCGCCCGGACGGCATTGGCGGGAGACGAACCCTAAATCGATCCTGGCAGGTCAGCGGAGGTGTTTTCCTGACAGCTATCCATGCCTCAACCACGTTTGAAGCCGGTTTCCGGCTTATGCCTGGTGCCGCCGAGACATCCTTGGACCACACTATGTTCCGCAACGAATTATGAAGAGCCGCCCCATGAACGAGAGAAGTTATCCCTATAAAGCCGTTCTGCAACGGGAGCAGCCTGAAGCCGATTCCTTTATCGATCTTGATAGACTGCTGACCATTGCCGTGCGCAGGGCCAGGATCGTCGGTCTGTCGATCGCCCTCTTCGTGATGCTCGGCGTCACCTATCTGCTCTTCACGACACCCTATTATACGTCGATGACGCAGATCCTGCTGGATGACAGCCTGTCGCGCTACACGCAAGACGACAAGGCAGCACCCGGTGACCGTTCCCAGGCCGATACCGAACTGGCCAGCGCCGTGGAAATCCTTAAATCCAACAGCATGGCCCTGCGGGTTGTCGATGAGGCCAAGCTCAGCGATAACGAACTGGTCACCAATCCTCCTGCCTCGCCAGTCTCCTTCGTCAAGGACATGTTGCGATCCGTAAAGAGACTGGTCAGCCCCGGACCGAAATTAACCGATGCGGAAATTGCAGCAGGCAAGCGCGGCAAGGCCGCTGCCATGCTACAGCAGAACATCACCGTGGAGCGGGTGATGCGCAGTGCGGTCATTGCCGTATCCTATCGCTCTCCCGACCCTCTTCTGTCAGCGAAAGTCACCAAAGCCTACGCAGATGCCTTCCTGACCGATCAGTTGAATGCCAATTTCGACGCCAGTGAGCGGGCAACGCTGTGGTTGCAAGGTCGCTTGGACGATCTGGCAAAGCGTGCCCAGCTGGCCTCGCTGGACGTTGAAAAATACAAGGCAGAAAACGGCTTGACCCAAACGGGCGGCGAACTGATGTCCGAACAACAGTTGACCGACCTCAACAAGCAGCTGATCGTTGCCCAGGCCGATGCGGCAAGCGCGCAGGCCCGCTACGAGCAATATAAAAGCATCGTCACGCAAGGCCCGCAAAATGCGGTCAAGAATGCCATCGTTTCCGGACAGGCTGGCGCCAATCAGGTGCTCCAGGATCTGCGGAGCCGGTATTTGTCGATCGAAAAGCGTGAACAAGATATCGTTGCCAATTTTGGCCCAACTCATCCCCAGGCCAAAGCGCTGAAGGCTGAAAAAGACAATGTCGGCGGCCAGATTTTCCAGGAACTGCAACAACTGACGTCAAGCTATGGCAATGAATTCGACGTTGCCAGATCGCGTGAGCAATCACTGCGCGGAAGCCTGGAGAAGTTGACCGGCACCAATTCCGACGCCAATCGATCGCTTGTGCATCTGAGAGAGCTTGAGCAGAAATCGTCAGCGCTCAAGACCCTCTACGAAGCCTTCCTGAACCGCTACGAAGTGGCCAGCCAAAGCCAATCCCTGCCGGCTGCTAAAGCACGGGTTATCTCGGAGGCTGGCATACCCGCCTCACCATCCAGCCCGAAAAAGACAATGGTGATCGCCCTTTCCATGGTTCTCGGCCTGATGGCCGGTGCCGGGTTAGCCTTTCTTCAGGAAATGCAGGAGCGGTATTTCCGGCTGGAAAGCGACGTACGCACCACACTTGGCCAAAAATCTCTGGGTTATCTGCCGCGTCTCGGCCCCAAGTTGAAAAAGCCGATCAATCCCAAACTTGCCCGCTGGCGTCAAAAAGCGCCTAAGGGAGCGACTGTCGTTCCTGGCGCGGAAAATGTATCGCTCGACAGAATGATGCGAACCGTGATCGAAGCGCCCCGGTCCGCCTTCACAGAAACCCTGCGCAATACCAAGCTGGCCACCGATATTATTCTACAAGGCAAGACAAGCCGCGTTATCGGTGTACTGTCGGCACTTCCTGGCGAAGGTAAGTCTACGGTTGCAGCAAATTTTGCTGTTCTGCTTGCCTCCAGCGGCAAACGGACATTGCTGATCGACGCCGACTTGCGCAATCCGAGCCTCAGCCGGCTTCTGCAGCCAGCCCCGAAAACCGGCCTCGTGCAGGCCGTGCTTGGTGAGGTCTCCTGGCAGGATTGCATCAAGGTGGATCAGGAAACGAAACTTGCCGTCCTACCCATCGTTCCAGGCGCGGCAGCCCGATCTCTGGCCCATACCAACGAGCTCATCGCATCGCCTGGAATGAATGCCTTGCTCGAAAATGTCCGCCAATCGTTCGATTACATTATCGTTGATCTTGCGCCACTCGGCCCGGTCGTCGATGCCAAAGCCTTCGCCCCCTTGGCAGATGGTTTCGTCTTCGTTGTCGAATGGGGCAAGACGCCTAAGAAGCTGGTGTCCGATCTACTCGAAGCAGAACCGCATATCAGCAATAAAGTCCTCGGCGTTCTCTTGAACAAGACAGACATGCAGACCCTGACTCGCTATAGCGACTTCGGCGGTTCAGAGAAATTCCGCAAGCAATACAATAAATACTACGTGGAATAATCGCTGTAACGGCGACTCACAAATAATGAATTGAAATATACTTGACCCTCTCTGCCGCACCGAGAGGGTTAAGTCCCTGAAGATGATGGCTACGAGCAATCCGTCCGCTACCATGATTTCAGGGCGCGAAGCGTTGGGGTCTTCTTGAACACATGCCCATCCATACGGGCAAGAAGACTGTCGAGAAGGCTCACTGCCTCACCCACCGCGGGCCCCTTGTTCAACATCACACATTCGGCGCGAGCAGCCATGGCGGCGTCGGTCATCTCCCCCCGAGACGGCAGACCGGTTTTGACAAGATCCTCGAGAACCTGGGTCGCCCAGATGGTGGGTACAGCGGCGGCCTCGCAGAGCCACAACAACTCCTCCTGCATTTCCGCTACCCGCTCAAAGCCGATTTCAGCCGCCAGATCACCCCTGGCGATCATCACACCAAACGGGCGATTACAGCATCGAGCTCGCACGATCAATTCCGGCAGGTTGGTCACAGCCTGCGGCTGCTCGATCTTGGCAATCAAGCCCAGCGGCTGCAAACGAGCCGGGAATTTTGCCAGTGCATCCTCCAAAAGATCGATGTCATCAGCATGGCTGACAAAGGAATAGCCCAGCATATCCGCGTGTGTCATAACGGTTGCCAAATCGGAATAATCTTTCGTCGTTAGCGGCGAAAGACCAAGCGCTGTATCTGGCAGGTTCAAACCCTTTTCGGGCTTGAGTTTCACACCTCCGGTTTTGGTATGGGTTACACGAATGACCGCTTCGTTTGGCCCCGTTTCTTCGACGACACCTTCAAGCTTACCGTCGTCATATCGAACCCGATGGCCCACAGCGACACGTGTGACGATTTCCGCAACCGATACGGTCGCCGCAAACTCCACATCCTCGGTTGGACGCGGCTTTCCTTGCGCAACCAATCTGAGGCGGTCCCCGACCTGAAGTTTGCGCTTTTCCCCCGCAACGGCCTCCGTGCGAATTTTTGGTCCTGCGATATCCATCAACACGGTCAGTTTATGGCCAATGATCTCTGACGCCGCGCGGACGTGGCCGGAGATCATTGCCCATGTCTTCTCGTCATCATGCGCACAATTGATCCGGGCAATGTCCATCCCGCGTTTGGCGAGATCAAGTACAAAATCCGGCTGATCAGCAGCCTCGCTTGGCATAGTCACCATGATCCGCCCGCGACGAGAGGAGCGGGCCGGTCCAAACAATTCCTCTGTTGCCGCTCGCAACGAGCGCTCTCCGGCAAAGAATTTACTCTCCGACAGTTCCTCCAGGTGTGACGTAACACCTTGTAGTCCCGACAGCGCTGCGGAGACCGCATCCAAGGTTGGAAGTACACGACTTTCCAGACGTCCCAAAGACGACAAACCTCTCCACATCAACTCGCGCTGCAAAACACGTAGGTCACGGTGGCGCAGTGAAAGATAATGACAAAGGTTTTCAATCGCTGGCCTATGTTGCAGGGGAACCACCGCCGAACCGCACAGACCTTGCAACAAATCCTGCGCATGCGCAGCAATGTCAGCGCGAAGGTCATTCATCTGGCGATGCAAAGCCTCCAGTGCGATTGAATTCTCATTCGAAACAAAATTAGACTGTGCCATGGCCATCATCCTTAATTATGTCCAGAAGACATAAGCCTTCTAGACACAGAAGACTGATGGTGGCTTATATCGCTTTGCGCTACGTCAACCGTCTAGAAAGTTTCACAAAGCAATTTCGAAAGGCGGTATCATCTCAACCGTGAGGACTTACGGAGTAAGCCGCAGGTTCGAAACTGTGCGCACCCTTCCTTGTAACCTATAAACAGAGCCGAAAGCCCGGGGATCTCATTCCCCAAACGCAAAAATCCCGCAGCATTTAAGGCTACGGGATTTTGTGTAACTATTGGTTGCGGGGGCAGGATTTGAACCTGCGGCCTTCAGGTTATGAGCCTGACGAGCTACCGGGCTGCTCCACCCCGCGTTATATATTGTTATTCGTTAACGGAATAAGGGTCGCTTGAGCGACCCTTTATGTTTTCGGCTGGGCCGATGTTTTTGAGAGAAGATGATTGATTTGAGTATGAACATTGCGCTTAGCAGACCTGGCAGCGACCTACTCTCCCGCGTCTTAAGACGAAGTACCATTGGCGCAGGGGCGTTTCACGGCCGTGTTCGGAATGGGAACGGGTGCGGCCGCCCCGCCATGACCACCAGGTCAGCTAAGGGCAATGTTGATGCTTCGCATCAACATTGTTCCCTTTTCTTTGGCAAACCTTTCTTCAACACTGACGTGTTGAAGGGTGCCAAAGGACCATACGGAACCGTATTGATGCTTTGCATATTTGAGAAGCTGGATTTTTTATGAACACGTCTTTTTTCGTTTTCGTGGCACTCATCGGACAAAGTCCGCAAGGCCAAGGGCCGTCGCACCTGATGGTGCTGGCCGTCCGCAGCGAAGGCTCAAAGAGCCGACAGCGTCAGGACAAAACAGATGGCATCATCAAAGCCGAAGGCTTTGATGAGCATGGTCAATGAGAACGATTAAGCCAATCGAGCTATTAGTAACGGTAAGCTTCGCAGGTTACCCTGCTTCCACACCCGTCCTATCAACGTGGTCGTCTTCCACGGCTCTGATAGGGAATACTCGTTTTCAGGTTGGTTTCCCGCTTAGATGCCTTCAGCGGTTATCCATTCCATATATAGCTACCCTGCTATGCCGTTGGCACGACAACAGGTCCACCAGAGATATGTCCATCCCGGTCCTCTCGTACTAGGGACAGATCCTGTCAATATTCCTACACCCACGGCAGATAGGGACCGAACTGTCTCACGACGTTCTGAACCCAGCTCACGTACCGCTTTAATTGGCGAACAGCCAAACCCTTGGGACCTGCTCCAGCCCCAGGATGCGATGAGCCGACATCGAGGTGCCAAACAACCCCGTCGATATGGACTCTTGGGGGTCATCAGCCTGTTATCCCCGGCGTACCTTTTATCCGTTGAGCGATGGCCCTTCCACGCGGGACCACCGGATCACTATGACCGACTTTCGTCTCTGCTCGACTTGTCAGTCTCGCAGTCAGGCGGGCTTATGCCATTGCACTCGACGACCGATTTCCGACCGGTCTGAGCCCACCATCGCGCGCCTCCGTTACTCTTTCGGAGGCGACCGCCCCAGTCAAACTACCCACCATACACTGTCCCGGATCCGGATAACGGACCGCGGTTAGACATCCATGACGATAAGGGTGGTATTTCAAGGATGGCTCCACTCGAACTGGCGTCCAAGCTTCAAAGCCTACCACCTATCCTACACATGCCGACACGAATGCCAGTGTAAAGCTATAGTAAAGGTGCACGGGGTCTTTCCGTCTGACCGCAGGAACCCCGCATCTTCACGGGGAATTCAATTTCACTGAGTCTATGTTGGAGACAGCGGGGAAGTCGTTACGCCATTCGTGCAGGTCGGAACTTACCCGACAAGGAATTTCGCTACCTTAGGACCGTTATAGTTACGGCCGCCGTTTACTGGGGCTTCAATTCAAAGCTTGCACCTCTCCTTTTAACCTTCCAGCACCGGGCAGGCGTCAGACCCTATACGTCGTCTTGCGACTTCGCAGAGCCCTGTGTTTTTGATAAACAGTCGCTACCCCCTGGTCTGTGCCACCCCTCTCCACTTGCGTAAAAAGGGGTCACGCTTCTTCCGAAGTTACGCGTGCAATTTGCCGAGTTCCTTCAACATAGTTCTCTCAAGCGCCTTGGTATACTCTACCTGACCACCTGTGTCGGTTTCGGGTACGGTCTATACGGTGGAGCTATTTCCTGGAACCACTCCACTGCACAATCAATCCAGTAAGACTGTACAATTTGTGTGATCCGTCACTACCACCAGGCCCACGAATATTAACGTGGTTCCCATCGACTACGCATTTCTGCCTCGCCTTAGGGGCCGGCTAACCCTGCTCAGATTAACTTTAAGCAGGAACCCTTGGTCTTTCGGCGAGGGGGTCTCTCACCCCCTTTATCGTTACTCATGTCAACATTCGCACTTCCGATACCTCCAGGATGTCTCACGACTGTCCCTTCACAGGCTTACGGAACGCTCCGCTACCACGTGCATTACTGCACATCCTCAGCTTCGGTGCATGGCTTTAGCCCCGTTACATTTTCGGCGCAAAGA
>NZ_AP023272.1:627500-792500 GCF_013426735.1 Agrobacterium vitis | reverse complement strand
GCGTGCGCCGCGGTGGACGTTTGATCAATACTGTCATCTCGGCCAAGACGGCGAGCCGGTCGGTGCTGGATGTGTCAACCGTGATCCGCAGCGGAGACAAGGATGTGGTGCGCCGCCAGCCATTCACTCATTTGAAAATGCTGGTATCGACCAGTCTTTCCACCCAGGAAAACTATCCGCCGTTTGATCCCTTGAGTATTTTTGCCGGTGACGAACAGACGGTAACCCCGCGCACCGGGACGATCTACGGTTCGAACGTCGATTCCGAGATAAGCCTGAAGACGGTTGCCTTTCCTGTAAACGGCACACCTTTCAAGGCAGCGCCGGGCATGACCTCGGACGAGGTAGAAGAAAACGTACGATCCAATGGCTCCGTATTGACGGAAGGAACGCAACAGGTTTCCGGACTCTATTACATTGACCCAGAGCGCTTTGCCGATCCGGATGCCGATCTCGATATAAATCCCGGCCTTTCGGCCCGCGTCGTTGAGCAAAATCTGAGCGTATCTACCCCGGACCCGGTTACACCGGATACTGACGAATATGCAGACGATATTATTCCGGTTCGCCGCGAGCAGACGATCATTGCCGCCTTGACCGGTGCGGGCTACCCCGAAGCCAAAGCCAGGGCGATTTCCGACAGTCTTAGTGAAAAATTGGGAAGCCCCTCGCTGCAATCCGGGGATGTTCTGCGCCTCGGCATTATTCAGCGCGGGGAACAGGCCCGTGTGGTCCGGTTCAGCGCCTATCGTGGCGGCAAGCATCTGGTCACAATGGCGGTTGATGATCAGAGCCATCTCGTTGAAGGGTCTGAGCCGCCTATGCTGGATGCCATTGCAACGGCCTTTGATGAGAATAGCCCTCCGGTGATGGCAAGCCGTGACTTACCCAGTATTTATGATGGAATTTACCGGGCTTCCCTTTCCTACGGGCTCAGCAAGGAACTGACGGGGCAAATGGTCCGGCTGCTGGCCAGCAGCGTGGATTTGCAGGCGCCGCTAAGGCCGACTGACGGGCTGGAGGTTTTCTATTCCGCTGCGGATGAAAGCGGCAAGGCCGCGGCGGATTCAGAACTGCTTTTCCTACGGGCGCGTTTTGGCGACACAACAACATCGCTCTACCGTTTTCAGGACCCATCCGACAATTCCGTCGATTATTTTGACGAAAACGGTAAGACCAATCGCCAGTTCCTGATTCGCAATCCGGTTCCGAATGGTGTGTTCCGCTCGGGCTTCGGCATGCGCCGACATCCGATCCTTGGTTATTCGCGCATGCATACCGGCGTCGATTGGGGTGCCCCATCCGGTTCGCCGATCATCGCTGCCGGCAACGGAACGGTTGAAAAAGCCGGGTGGGATTCCGGTGGCTATGGTAACCAGACAATCATTCGCCATCCGAACGGCTATGAAAGCTCCTATAACCACCAAAGCGCCATCGCCAAGGGCGTCGTTGCCGGGGCAAAGATCCGGCAGGGTCAGGTGATCGGCTGGGTGGGGACGACGGGTGAATCCACCGGACCGCATCTGCACTATGAAATCATCGTCAACGGCACCAAGGTCGATCCGATGAAGGTCCGCTTGCCGGACGGCAAGTCGCTGAACGGCGGTACGTTGGCGAAATTCGAGCAGGAGCGGCAGCGCATTGACGATCTGCTGAGCAGTGCAGAGAAAAATCGGCAGCTTGCTGCCAACAATTGAAAACCCAATAACGATGATATGGAAATGGCGGCCAGAAGGCCGCCATCAAAGCGTTATGAAGAAAGGGGCTGCCTGATCGTAATCAGGCTGCGACCTGATCCATCGGCTTGACCGGCTTGATCAGCAACCGGTCCGAACCGGCGGTGATTTTCACCTCGCTACCGTCAAGCACTTCGCCTGACAGGATCTGCTCGGCAAGCGGGTCCTGCAAGTATTTCTGGATCACCCGTTTCAACGGCCTTGCACCATAAACCGGGTCGTAACCCTTATTGGCCATCCAATCGCGAGCATCCCCGCCAAGATCGACCGTGATCTTGCGTTCTGCCAACAGAGCCAGAAGCCGCTGCATCTGGATCTCGACAATCGCACCCATTTCACTGCGCCGCAGGCGATGGAACAAGATGATCTCATCGACACGGTTGAGGAATTCGGGACGGAAAGAGGCCCGAACCACGCTCATCACCTGGTCGCGAACACTATCGACATCCTCGTTCTCACCAAGGGCTGTCAGATATTCGGCCCCAAGATTGGAAGTCATGATGATGATCGTGTTCTTGAAATCCACCGTGCGGCCTTGGCCATCCGTCAGGCGACCGTCATCCAGAACCTGCAAGAGCACGTTGAAGACATCGGGATGCGCCTTTTCGATCTCATCGAACAGCACGACCTGATAGGGCTTGCGCCGCACCGATTCCGTCAGAGCGCCGCCTTCCTCATAGCCGACATAACCAGGAGGCGCGCCAATCAGCCGGGATACGGAGTGTTTCTCCATATATTCCGACATGTCGAGGCGCACCATGGCCGTTTCATCATCGAACAGGAACCGAGCCAGGGACTTGGTCAACTCTGTTTTGCCGACACCAGTCGGACCGAGGAAGATGAAGGAGCCAATCGGCCGGTTGGGGTCCTGAAGTCCGGCCCGCGAGCGGCGCACGGCCCGCGATACGGCCTGCACCGCATCGCCCTGCCCGACCACCGATTTTGCCAGCTCGTCTTCCATTCTCAGCAGCTTTTCCCGTTCGCCCTGCAACATCCGGTCCACCGGAATGCCGGTCCAACGCGAGACGATATGAGCGATATTGTCGGGTGTCACCACTTCCTGCACCATGCTGGCCGCCCCGGAGGCATCCTTTGCCTCGGCATCGGTCAACTGCTTTTCGAGGCCTGGAATAACACCATAGGCCAGTTCGCCGGCACGCTGGAATTCGCCCTTGCGCTGGGCGATGGCCAAGTCGTTGCGCGCCTCATCAAGCTGACGCTTGAGATCGGCGGCAAGACCCAGCTTCTGTTTTTCCGACTGCCAGCGGGCCGTCAGCGCATCGGCTTCTTCTTCCAGCGAGGCCAATTCGCTTTCCAGCCGCTTCAACCGGTCGGCGGACGCGATGTCGGTTTCCTTCTTCAGGGCTTCCCGCTCGATCTTCAACTGAATGATACGGCGGTCCAATTCATCCAGCTCTTCCGGCTTGGAATCCACCTGCATGCGCAGACGCGAGGCAGCTTCGTCCATCAAGTCGATGGCTTTGTCCGGCAGGAAGCGGTCAGTGATGTAGCGGTTCGACAAGGTCGCAGCTGCGACGATGGCCGAATCGGCAATCCGCACCTTGTGATGCTGCTCATATTTTTCCTTGAGGCCGCGCAGGATGGAAATCGTATCCTCCACTGTCGGCTCATCCACCATCACAGGCTGGAAACGCCGTGCAAGCGCCGGGTCTTTTTCCACATGCTTGCGATATTCGTCCAGCGTCGTTGCCCCAACGCAATGCAATTCGCCACGCGCCAATGCGGGTTTCAGCAAGTTGGACGCATCCATGGCGCCATCGCTCTTGCCCGCGCCGACCAGCGTGTGCATTTCGTCGATAAACAGAATGATCTCGCCGTTATCGGCCTGAACTTCGTTCAACACGGCCTTCAAGCGTTCCTCGAATTCACCGCGATATTTGGCCCCCGCAATCAGCGAACCCATATCCAGCGCCATCAGTTTCTTGTCTTTCAGACTCTCCGGCACATCGCCATTGACGATACGAATAGCCAGGCCTTCGGCAATCGCCGTCTTGCCAACGCCGGGCTCACCGATCAGGACCGGATTGTTCTTGGTGCGGCGTGACAGGACCTGCATCGTGCGGCGAATTTCATCATCGCGACCGATCACCGGATCGAGCCGGCCTTCTCGTGCCTCTGCCGTCAAGTCACGGGCATATTTCTTCAAGGCATCGAAGCCCTGTTCGGCATTGGCGGTGTCGGCGGTGCGTCCCTTGCGGACATCATTGATCACCTGATTCAACGCCGCAGCCGTAACCCCACCCTTTTTCAGGCTGGCGGATGTGGATGCCGAGGTTTCGACCGCCAAGGCCAGCAGCAGCCGCTCGACGGTAACGAAACTGTCGCCCGCCTTCTTGGCTGCGTCTTCCGCGGTGGAAAACACCCGGGCCAGGGGTTGAGCAAGATATACCTGACCATTGCCACCCGACACTTTCGGTAGCTTGGCAAGCGCTGCATCATTGGCAATCCTGACTTCCTTTGGATCGCCGCCCGCGCGGCTGATCAGCGAGGAGGCCATGCCCTGCTCATCATCCAGAAGCACTTTCAACACATGTTCAGGGGTAAATTGCTGGTGGCCTTCCGACAGAGCATGCGTCTGGGCAGACTGCAAAAAGCCGCGCACCCGTTCGGAATATTTTTCTACGTTCATTTTTGCTCTCCAGTCTCCAGGCCGCCCGTCAAGGCACGGCATGGGTTTTGAGGATCAGGCCCCCATTCGGCAGGCCCGGTGATTGAATTCAATCCTTTAAAGGGATTCTGTTCAATTCGTCAAAGCTGATATGGGGAGGCGATTTTGCCCTTTAAAGAGTGGCTTCGCACAAAAAATCAGGCACACTTGATGAAAGGCAAACAACTGAAAACAAATCATCAAAAAATAAAAAAGCCCCTGCTCCAGAAAAGGAGAAGGGGCTAATTTTGGTCATCAGTCATTCCAGAGTCTGTCTGGCCAGAGTCTGTCTGGCCAGAGTCTGTCTGGCCAGAGTCTGTCTGGTTCAATCACCGATGGATATTATTCCGAAACGATATCGGCAAGAGCCGGAGCATCGCCATTATTGGCCTTGTCGCGACCCTTGGCCGGTGGCTTGCCTTCGGCACTCGCCTCACCATTCGCTTCGGCCGCAATCTCTTCAGCTGTGCGGCGCGGACGGCGCGGACGGGCAGCGGGCGTGCGGCGGCGGGTCTGGGGCCGATCCGACTTTGCGCTGGCCTGCTGTGCGCTTTCCTCAGCGGCAAATTCAGCTTCGACCGGGGTCTTCTCAATCACCGGCTGCGGGCCGCTTCCAGCAATGTCCAGCTCAGGCTGCGGCTGGGCAATCGGCTGCGGCCGGCGATCCTGATGCGTGCGATCGCGGCGATCAGGACGCTCGGCCCGTTCTGGGCGCTCCGCACGCTCGGCCCGTTCTGGACGGTCCTGCCGTTCGGTGCGCTCTGGGCGCTCCTGCTGGGCGCGCTCTGGCTGAACCCGTTCCTGCTGAATGCGGGGCTGCTGAACCGGCATCTCAGGCTGCGGCTGGTAGCCACGGTCCAGACCGTTATCGCCCTCGTCGCCATCCATGTCGGAACCGTCGCGGTCATTATAATCGCGGTCGTCGCGATGGACCCGCTCCTGCATCTGCGCCTGGGCGGCGGCAATGATGCGGTTATAATGTTCGGCATGCTGCAAATAGTTCTCAGCCATGACCCGGTCGCCTGAACTATGCGAATCGCGCGCCAGCGCCATGTATTTTTCAGCGATATGCTGCGCCGTGCCGCGGATCTTCACGTCAGGACCCGAACTGTCATAGGTGCGGGTCAGCGGGTTGGAGCCCTTGCGGTTGAAATTATTGCCGTTGTTATTATTGCTGCCGCCACTGCTACGCCCCCGACTGCGCTTGTTTTGCTGTCCTGGCCTCATCGATTACTCACCTGATTTCTGTCTTGCTGATATGAGGGCGACGCGGCCCGTTCGCTCAATCGAACCGGGGCTCCACGCGCTGCGGGGCATACTGCGCCAATGCAACATACGGCCGCTGGTGACTATCACAGCTCCTTGCATTCTATAAAATGCGTGAGGGTCAACTGTAACACGTTAACATTCTGCATAATTTTTGCCCTTAATCCGACTTCGGCTTAAGGAATCAAGCAGTAAATTATTTGATCCACGCACCAGGATCATTCGCGCCGCTACCGTCTCCTTAAGGAGGCATGTTTGCGGTCGACCCAGAGCCAAACGAATCTTTGTTCATTCCCCGCTGCCCGGTGCGTGTCTGCAACCTATCCCGCTTCCTTTCGAAAACCAAGCCCTTTCTTTGCATTGCAGAAAGTTCCTTGGTGAATACCACTATAGTTGCGGTCCGGTCTGAGCAAACAACAGAATCCGATCATTATCACCGTGATCCTTTGCGCTTTCCACAAGAACGAAGCTATTGTTGGCGAAAAGTTGCGTCACCGCCATCGCCTGATCATAACCGATTTCCACCCCAACCAGACCGCCCGGTTTCAGAAAATCGGCTGCACCAGCGGCAATTGCCCGGTAAGCATCCAGCCCATCGTCGCCCCCGTCAAGTGCTACGGCAGGATCGTAAAGCCGAACGTCAGGGGCAAGGTCGTCGATTACCCTGCTCACAATATAGGGCGGATTCGACAGAATGATGTCAAAACGGCTCGACAAAGCCTCGTACCAATGGCTTTGCAGCGTCTCGAACCGGTCAAAAAGCATATTGGCTGCGGCGTTCTGCCGCGCCGTGGCCAGCGCTTCGGCGGAAATATCGGTCGCCAATGCCGTAGCGGCTGGACATTCCTGCAAAAGTGCCAGTGCAATCGCACCGGTACCCGTTCCCATATCCAGCAGGCGGACGCTGCCATTCTTCGCCGCCATGGCGCGAAGATGAGGTAAAACACGTTCGATCAGGATTTCCGTATCGGGCCGAGGTTCCAATGTTGCCGGTGACAGGGCCAGTTCCAAACCGTAAAAGGCCCGCCGCCCCAAAATTCGATGCACCGGCTCAAACATCAGGCGTCGTTCAACTGCCGCCTCGATCAGGCTTGTCTCATCGACGCTCAAAATCCGGTTGTCCTGCAGGATAAGATCGGTCGACGTCAGTCCAAGAAGACCGGCGATCAAGGTCCGCGCATCGCTTGGCGCATCGGCGATACCCGCTTGCGCAAACCGAAGACGAGCGGCAGTGATCGCCTGCTTCAGCGTCACCGGTGCGCCTGTCATGCGTGTTCGCCGAGTTGCGCCAATTGTCCAGCCTGATAATCGGCGATCAGGGCATCGACCACTTCATCGATTTCACCCATCATCATCCGGTCGAGCTTGTAGAGGGTCAGGTTGATCCGATGATCGGTCACCCGGCCCTGCGGGAAATTATAGGTGCGGATCCGCTCGGATCGGTCACCGGAGCCAACCTGGCTCTTGCGATCCGCCGATCGTTCGCTGTCGGCCCGCTGGCGCTCCATGTCGAACAGACGCGAACGCAGCACCTGCATCGCTTTCGCCCGGTTCTGATGCTGGGATTTTTCCGAGCTGGTCACCACCAGGCCGGTCGGCAGATGGGTGATGCGCACCGCAGAGTCCGTGGTGTTGACGTGCTGGCCGCCTGCCCCGGAGGAGCGCATCGTATCGATGCGAATGTCTTCAGCCCGAACCTCGATATCGATCTCTTCCGCCTCGGGCAAAACCGCCACGGTAGCAGCCGACGTATGGATACGTCCTTGCGTCTCCGTATCGGGAACGCGCTGCACTCGGTGAACACCGGATTCGAATTTCAGCTTGGAGAAGACCCCTCGCCCGGTCACGGTGGCGATAATTTCCTTAAAGCCCCCGGCATCGCCTTCACTGGAAGACAGGACCTCGACTTTCCAGCCCTTGCCCGCCGCGAAACGCTCATACATCCGAAACAAGTCACCGGCAAACAACGCGGCTTCGGACCCACCCGTACCGGCACGAATTTCCAGGATCGCACTTTTCTCGTCCGCGGCATCCTTGGGCAGAAGCTGGATCTGGATTTCCTTTTCCAGTCCTTCCAGCCGCGCCTCGACATCCGGCAGCTCCATTTCCGCCAGATCGCGCATCTCGCGGTCCGTGGACTTGTCGGCCAGCAGCGCCTTCAGATCAGCAACTTCCTTTTCCGCCAACCCCAATTCCCGGATGGCTTTGACCACCGGCTGCAACTCGGAATATTCCGAGGCAAGCTTGACATAGACATCGGCGGCAGGCCCGGCGGACATGCGCGCCTCGATTTCGCCAAACCGGCGCTCAAGCTCGCGCATTTTATCGACAGGAAGCTTCGCCACCTTTACCTCTTGTTTTTCTTCAGAAATCAGACCGGAACGCCGTTCTGTTCGGCAAACCGTGTCAGGAAAGCCCGGATCGGCTCACTTGGCCTGTTGTCGTCCAGCAACGCATTCAGCTCGGCGGAAAGCCTGCCGATATCCAATTGCAACAGCATGGCCTTGATCGGACCGATGGCCGTCGGCGACATCGACACCGAACGGAAGCCGATAGCAAACAGCGCCATGGATGACAACGGCTTTCCCGCCATCTCACCACACAGCGTCACCGGCGTATCATGCCGGTCGGCAGCACGGACAATATCACGCAGAATGCGCAGGAAAGGCCGGCCCAGAGTGTCAAACCGGTCGGACACCCGGGCATTGCCCCGGTCCACCGCCATGGAAAACTGGAACAGATCGTTGGAGCCGACCGAGACGAAATCCACTTCCTGCATCAACTCGTCGAGTTGCCACATCAGGGCAGGAACCTCCAGCATCACGCCGAATTGCAGCCGCTTTGGCAGGCCATGGCCGAATTTGGAAATATGCTGCACTTCCTTCTGCAGCAATTCGCGGGCAGCGCGGATTTCCGACACTTCCGTGACCATCGGCAGCATCATCTTCAGCTCACCCCCGGTCGCGGCCTTCAGCAGCGCCCGCATCTGGGTGCGCAACAGGCCGGGCCGGTCCAGCGACAGCCGGATGGCGCGCCAGCCGAGAGCCGGATTTTCTTCCTCATGGCTGCGGAAATAGGGCAGAACCTTGTCGCCGCCGATATCCAGCGTGCGGAAGGTGACGGGCCGACCCTTCGCCTGTTTCAGCACATTGCGATAGAGCGCTTCCTGCTCGTCGGCCTTGGGCATAGTCGAAGCGATCATGAATTGCAGCTCGGTGCGGAACAAGCCGATGCCTTCGGCGCCAGAATCGGCCAATTGCGGTAAATCGACCATCAGTCCGGCATTCATCTGTAACTTGATCCGCTGGCCGTCCTTGCTGAGCGGTTCGACATCCCGCAGCGCCTTGAACTGCTCCTGACGGCGGGCGCGTAGCTTGACCTTTTCCTCATAGGCCTTTTGCAGATCGACCATCGGGCGCACATGCACCTTACCGTCATCGCCATCGATGATGACGGGATCGCCGTTTTCCGCCAGCGCCACGGCCCCAGCCGCCTGTCCGACCACGGCAATGCCCATGGCGCGGGCAACGATCACCACATGGCTGGTAACGGCACCGTCTTCCAGCACTAGGCCCCGAATATTCTGCCGCGGATAATCGAGCAGCTCCGCCGCGCCCATGGCACGGGCGAAAATTACCGCATCCGAGGGAAATCCTTCGGCACTGCTGCCGGAAAATCCGGTCAGCTGCCGCAGCAGCCGGTTGGCCAGATCGTCAAAATCATGCATGCGCTCGCGCATATAGGGATCGGTCAGGCGCATCATCCGCGCCTTGGTATCGCTCTGGACCTTTTCGACCGCCGCTTCCGCCGTCAGGCCGTTGCGGATTGCCTCTTCCATGCGCCGCACCCAGCCCTGGTCATGGGCAAACATCCGATAGGTTTCCAGCACCTCACGATGCTCGCCTTCCATCGCCACTTCGCGGCGCGACAGCATGTCATCGATGGAGATGCGCAGGGAGCCGAGCGATTCGGCCATCCGCTTCAACTCGGTCTCGGTATCCTCGTTCAACAGATTGGTGACGACGATGCGCGGCTCGTGCAGCACGACATGGCCAAGGCCGATGCCCTCGCTATAGCTGTCGCCATCGATGGTCACGGCCCGCGTCAGGTCCAATTCAAGGCCCGGTCGGGTAATCTTCTTCAAATCGCCAGTGGCAATCATTTCGGCCAGCACCATGGCCGTGGTTTCAAGCGCTTCAAGCTCGTCTTCCCGATAATTCCGTTGCGCCTTGTTCTGGACGACAAGAACGCCAAGACTGCGGCCAGCCCGCAAAATCGGCACACCGAGGAAAGAATGATAAATTTCCTCACCGGTTTCAGGGAGATAGCGGAAAGCGGGATGCGCCTGCGCATCGGAAAGATTGAGTGGTTGGGCGGATGCCGCGATGGTACCGACCAGACCTTGCCCCATTTTCAGCTGGGCCAGATGCACCGCGTCGGGATTGAGACCTTCGGTCGCGTAGAGTTCCAGCACACCATCGGAGCGCAGGACATAAACGGAGCAGACTTCGGCAACCATATTGCTCGCGATCTGGCGCGTAATACGGTCAAGACGCTCCTGAGGCTCAAGGGGCTCCGCCATCAATTCGCGAAGCCGCTTGAGGAGGACGCGCGGACCTGCGGAAAGGTCTCTCATCGCGTGCATGCTCCCGATAATGACAATCCAGGCGCAAAATGCGCCCGGAGGTAGTGATCAAGGGTGGCAAATTCCCACCCGTTGATCAAGCCTTATCGAGACCGTAGCAGGAATGCAAAGTGCGAACAGCCAATTCAGCGTAAGGACCGTCGATCAGGATGGAAATCTTAATTTCGGAGGTGGTGATCGCCTTGATATTGATGCCTTTATCGGCAAGTGCACGGAAAGCGGTCGCCGCAACCCCTGCATGGCTGCGCATGCCAATGCCGATCACCGAGACCTTGACCAGGCCCTTTTCGCTTTGCACCACGTCGAAACCGATTTTTCCCTGATTGTCGGAGAGCACTTTCAGGGCTTTATCCACATCCCCGGATGGGACGGTAAAGGTCATATCGGTCTTGGAACCGTCCTCGGAAATATTCTGGACGATCATATCGACATTGATATGCGATTCGGACAGCGGTCCGAAAATCGCCGCCGAAACACCGGGACGGTCAGCCAACCGGCGCAGGGATATCTGGGCTTCGTCCTTGGCATAGGCAATGCCGGTTACAACTTCCTGTTCCACGATCTCTTCCTCATCGCAAATCAACGTTCCGGGCGGGTTCAGCACGTCACCCATGCCCGGAGCATCGGGATCTTCAAAGCTCGAGCGCACGAAGGTGCGCACCTTGTGTACCATGGCCAGTTCGACGGAGCGCACCTGCAATACCTTGGCGCCAAGCGAAGCCATTTCCAGCATTTCCTCAAACGCCACCTTTTTCAGGCGGCGCGCCTTGGGCTCGATGCGCGGGTCGGTGGTATAGACACCATCGACATCGGTATAGATGTCGCAACGGTCGGCCTTGACGGCTGCCGCGATTGCCACAGCCGAGGTATCGGAGCCGCCGCGACCCAGCGTGGCGATGCGATTGTCCGGGCCAATGCCCTGGAAACCGGCCACCACGGCAACCTGGCCCTCACCCATGCGGCGGATGATATCGGAACCGTCGATGTCCTGGATGCGGGCCGCGCCATGGGCATTGTCGGTCTTGATGGCAATCTGCCAGCCCTGCCAGGAGCGGGCATTAATACCGAGCGATTGCAGGGCGATGGCGAGCAGACCGGATGTCACCTGTTCACCGGAGGCCACGATAGCGTCATATTCACGCGCATCATAGAAAGGCGAAGCAGCACCGGCGACCTTGGGCATGGTCTGGACCCAGTCCACCAGTTCGTTGGTCTTGCCGGACATGGCCGAAACCACCACGGCAACTTCGTGGCCGGCATCCACTTCACGTTTCACATGCCGCGCCACGTTGTGAATGCGTTCAAGATTGGCGACGGATGTACCGCCGAATTTCATCACAATGCGCGCCATGGCCCGACCGTCTCGACCTCAAACCTGTGCCGGACATATCCGGCTGAAACCAATCTCTGCATTTCACAATGCGGCTGGCGGGCTTTTAGACAATTCGGGGCCAAGGTGCAACGGCAAGTTCACTGCATTGAGGCGGCATCCATGCCGCTCTCTATGCAAACGTTTTTGTCATGAATTTGGGATACCCCATTCAGCGATAATTCAGTAGAGAACGGCAACATGTCCGATACCGTTAATACCAAGGCTCGAAGATGCTAACGCATCCTCGCCTTAAGTGAGTTTCGAATATCTCAAATACGTCAAAGGCTTGAGATATTCGAAAAAGGAATACCAACTGCCATTTTTAATGGCAGTTGGTATAAGATTTACCGCATATTTCCTTAAACCTGTCAGGGTTTCAGGGGAAATTCATGCAGCGGGTGCCAACTGGGCATCGGCGCTACATATAAAATGCAGCCGCGTACCGATCGCGGCAGACAAAAGCAGTCAATGAAAGGGACGATCGCATGGCAGCCGAAATACAATCCGAGAGCCAGGAAAGCGCCGAGCCGCCGACCAGGTCCGGATGGCGGGCAGCCCTGGCCGATTACGGCAGGGCGATTGCCGCCGTGTTCACGCTGGTCATTTTTGCCGCCGTAGCGCTGGCGATCTACCGGCTGACGGAAGAAGTCAGCTATGACGACGTCGTCTCGGCCATGGCCACCACGGGCTATGACCAGATCCTGCTGGCGGTGGTGTTTACCGCGCTCAGCTTCCTGTCGCTGTGTCTCTACGACTGGAACGCCATGGAATTCATCGGCCGCAAACGCCCGATGGCGGAAGTGGCGCTGACCGCCTTCAGTGCCTATGCCGTCGGTAATGCGGCAGGCTTCGGCATGCTGTCGGGTGGAGCGATCCGCTACCGGGCCTATTCGCGGGCAGGCCTTGCTCCTGATGAAATTGGCCGCATCATCGCCTTCGTCACCCTATCCTTCAGCCTGGGGCTTGCCGCCGTCACCGCCTTGTCACTCATTCCGATGTCCTCGGAAATCGCGCCGCTGCTGAATATCAGCCCGCTCTGGCTGCGTGGTCTGGCGATTGCCATCGTCCTCGGCTTTGCCGTGCTGATCGTCATCGGCCAGCGCCGCAGCCTGACCTTTGCCGGTGTGACGTTACGGATGGCCGATACCCCAACCCTGTCGCGGCAGTTTCTGGTCACCGTGGCCGATCTCGCCTTTTCCGCCTCGGTCGTCTATGCGCTCTTGCCGGAACAGGCCGCCATTTCCTGGCCAGCCTTTTTTGCAATCTATTCCATTGCCATCGGGATCGGCGTGCTCAGTCATGTGCCTGCCGGCATCGGCGTGTTTGAAACCGTGATCATCGCCGCGCTTGGCCCGACCACCAATATCGACGCGGTGCTCGCCTCGCTGGTGGTTTACCGCCTGATCTATTATGTTCTGCCGCTGATTCTGGCCATCGTGCTGGTGACGATCACCGAGCTGCGTCATTATTCCAAAACCCCGGCGCTGGCCGGGGTCGGACGCACCGCAGCCCGAATATCACCGGCACTTCTCGGCGCCCTCACCTTCATTCTCGGCGTCATGCTGATTTTTTCCAGCGTCACGCCGACGCCGGAAAGCAATCTGGAATTCCTGCAAAACATCGTGCCACTTCCCGTGGTGGAAGGCGCGCATTTTTTCACCAGCCTGCTCGGGCTGTTTCTGGTTATCGCGGCGCGCGGCCTTGCCCAGCGGCTGGACGGCGCTTGGTGGGCGGCCATGGTCGGAGCCTCGACCGCCCTGGTCCTCTCGCTGCTGAAAGCCTTTGCGGTGCTGGAAGCCTCGGCGCTGGCCATCCTGCTGATCGGTCTGTTCGCCAGCAAGCGGCTGTTCATTCGCCCCGCCTCGCTGTTTCGCCAGGTGCTGACCTCGTCCTGGCTGACTGCCATCGCCCTGATCTGCATTTTTGCCTGCTTCATCCTGTTCTTCGTCTATCGCGATGTCGATTACACCCGCTCGCTCTGGTGGGAATTCGAGTTTTCGGAAGAAGCGCCGCGCTCGCTGCGCGCCATGCTGGGCCTGACCATCTTCTCATCGGCGCTGGCTGTCTTCAGCCTGCTGCGCCCCGCAGCGCCTGCCGTGACACCGTCGAGCCCGGAAGATATTGAAAAGGCCGTCACCATTCTCAGCAAATCGGATGTGGCCGATAGCAATCTTGTGCGCACCGGCGACAAGGCCGTGATGTTTTCACCGGATGGCCTGGCATTTCTGATGTATGGCAAGCAGGGCCGCTCGTGGATCGCCTTTCTCGATCCGGTCGGGCCGAAAAAGTCCCGCGACGAACTGGTTTGGCAATTCGTCGAATCGGCTCGTCTGGCCGGCTGCCGGGCCGTGTTCTACCAGGCTTCGCCCGTGCTGCTGCCAGCGATTGCCGATGCCGGCATGCAGGCCTTCAAACTGGGAGAACTGGCGGTCGTTGATCTCTCCCGCTTCGACCTGAAGGGCGGGAAATGGGCCAATCTTCGCCAAAGTGCCGCCAAGGCCGAGCGCGACGGACTGAGTTATGAAATCATTCCCCTGGCCAACGTGCCTGATATTCTCGAGGATCTGCGCGCCGTATCGGATGGCTGGCTTGCCCAGCACCGCGCCAAGGAAAAGGGCTTTTCCCTCGGCGCGTTCACCGATGACTATATCCTGAGCCAGCCGGTGATCGTGCTGCGTTTCGAAGGCCGGATCGTCGCTTTTGCCAATATCCTGGTGACGGAAACCAAGGCCGAGTCCTCCATCGACCTGATGCGCTTTTCGCCGGAGGCCCCGAAGGGCTCGATGGACTATCTGTTCGTCAGCCTGCTGACCCATCTGCGCAGCGAAGGTTACGAACATTTCAACCTTGGCATGGCGCCCCTATCGGGCCTGTCGAGACGCGATGTGGCCCCGGTCTGGGATCGCATTGCCAACACATTCTATGAGCATGGTGAGCGCTTCTATAACTTCAAGGGGCTTCGGGCTTTCAAGACAAAGTTTCATCCCGAATGGCAACCCCGCTATCTCGCCGTTTCAGGCGGCCTCAGTCCGGTCATCGCGCTCCTGGACGCAACTCTCCTGATCGGTGGCGGTCTGAAAGGCGTGGTAAAGAAATGAAATCGTCAACTTCTCGTCTCACCAAGGGCAGTCTGGCCCGCAATTGTCTGGCCGCCGGCGTTCTGGCATGGGCGTCGTCTACGACCGCCTTCGTGCAGCCCGCCCTAGCCGAGGACCCGCAATACGAAACAGGCACGATACCCGATCCGGTTATCGCCATGCCGGACGACAAACCGAAATCCATCGTTTTCCTGTTGTCCGACAAGGACGGCTGGAGCGACAAGATGAAGACTGAGGCTGAAAGATTGCGCAGCAACGGCTCGATCGTCGTCGGCATCGATACTCCGCGCTACCTGCAATCCCTACAAGCTGATCTGAAGTCGTCCGATGAGGACGATTGCATCTATACCGTGTCTGACATCGAGGACCTGTCCCATCAGATTCAGCGGCATGTCGGCGGTGCGGATTACCTGCCGCCGCTGGTGGCGGGCATCGGTGAAGGCGGTACGCTGGCCCTGGCGATCCTGGCTCAGACACCCAACGCGACCATCGGCGAAACGCTGGCTGTCGATCCCGGCGACGTCATTCCCCTGCCCGAACAGTTCTGCACCCCGGCAGTCAAGACCGAAAAGAACGGCGGCATCGTCTATGGCCTAACCGACGGCGCGCTTCCCGATCCGGCCAGCGTCCGCTTTTCGCCTTCTGCCGATCCCGCCGGGCGCGCCCATGTGGCCGATCTCCTGAAGGATCATTCCGATATCGACGTAGCCGATAGCCAGAAGCCCGCTGCCCAGACCCTGTCGGACGGCATCGACGTGATGATTGCAGCCACCGCCAAGGAGGCCTCGCCCCTTGGCTTGCCGCTGACACTGATGGATGTCGATAAACCGGCATTCGATACGATGGCGATCATCTATTCCGGCGATGGCGGCTGGCGCGATATCGACAGCGAAATGGCAAGCTATTTCCAGAGTGAAGGCCTGCCCGTCGTCGGCGTCGATTCGCTGCGCTATTTCTGGTCGGAGCGCAAACCGCAGGAAACGGCGGACGATCTCGCCCGCATCATCACCGCCTTTACCAAACGCTGGAAGGTCAAGCATGTGATGCTCGTCGGCTTCTCCTTTGGCGCGGACATTAGCCCGCCGGTCTATAATCTCCTGCCAGACAATATCCGTCAGAAAATCAATCAGGTATCGCTGCTGTCCATGTCGCAGGCATCCGATTTCGAGATTTCCGTGACCGGCTGGCTGGGAGCAAAAAGCAGCGGCGCCGGCGGCGATCCCACCAAGGAAGTCGCCAAAATGCCAGCGGGCCTGGTGCAATGCCTGTACGGAGCCGATGACGAGGAAGATGATGGTTGCCACAAGCTCGACCCCAAGAAGGTCGATGTCGTCAAGCTTGAGGGCGGTCACCATTTCGATGGCGACTATGAAGCCCTGGCCAAACTGCTTCTGGATCGGCTGAAAACCCGCAAGCTGGATTGATACAGCAAAGAGCGTTGCTCACGCCCTGCTCGACCTTTGCGCGGGATAGGGTACGCAACAAGATTTTAAATTAACCGCATGAAAAAAGGGCCGCTTAAAGCGGCCCTTTCCAATATCTGTAGCTCGGTTCCGCGCCTGATTACCGTGGCGGGCAATTCGGCGTGTTGGGTACGCAGGCAGCACCCGGTGGTGGCGGCGGTGGCGGGGCAGCCTGACCCGGCGCTGGCGGCGGCGGTGGCGGCGGACGGTTTCCATCCGGCGCATTGCGGTCTGGCCGATCAGGACGCTGGCCTTGTGGCGGCTGCATCTGGTCACGACGCTGATCGCCTGGACGCATATCACCGGGGCGCATGTTATCCGGCCCTCTGTTATCGGGACGCCTGTCGTCCGGGCGCCTATCGTCTGGCCGCCTGTCATCTTGCCTGCGATCATCTGGCCGACGATCATCCGGGCGAGGCCTCTGCCGGTCATCGCGCATCATCCGGTCACGGTCGCCGTCCATTCGCGGATCTTGCATCCTTGGGTCCGGTCCACGACGGCGATCCATGTCAGGTGCGCCTGGAGGCGGGGGACCATCACCACCCATGAAGCGGGGCGGTGGACCATCGCGGCGCCAAACCGGCGGCGGTGGCGGCGCACGGCGCCAGCGATCCCGTTCGCGGTAAAAATCGCGGCCGCGATAATAGCGATCCCAATAATTATCAACCTGGAAGGTCACGGTCGGAATGCCGAGCGGCTGATAATAATCCGGATCGACATAGACCCGGCGGTTGGAATATTGCGTCTGCAAATAGCTGCCGGAAATCCAGCCGCGATAGCCCGCGTAACCGACATCGCACCAATTGGCCGAAGACAGGCAGCCGAAGATCCGCACGGAATTACCGGCTGGCACGACCAGAACAGGGGGATATTGTGTGCTGGGCCCGGCCCGCAAGTTAACATTCGCAGTCGCAAATGCCTGGGCCGCCTCAGCGGCCGCCGGCAAGGCAACTGCCATCAGCCCTGCAAAGGCCGACAGGTAAAGTGGTTTCATCGATCTGATCTCCTTGGCCGTCCCTGACCTTGGCTTGTCCCGCCAATTGGAATTGGGTTCATGCGGCATGGTAACGCCATCAGGAGCAATTTGTTCCCCCCAGCGCCCCACCGCACTTGACCCGCTTATGTCAAGCAATGTCCTCCGGCTTTTTTGAGGCGGCATGTTTTGAAGCGACAAGGTGTCGCTCACCCTTGACTTTAAGCCCGGATCGTCCGACCTCACGCAAGAGACGGCGAAGCGACTGCGCCTCTAGGATGGCGCGGCAGCGCAAAACGCGGTAGTGAGCCTTGAGATATCCGCCCGGATCAACAAAGCCCCGAATCAACAAAGCTATGGAATGCAGCCCAGTCAGGAGAACCCGATGAGCGAGACCGCCAAGAGCACCATCGATCAGGCCGAGGTCGACCGCTTTTCCGCCATGGCTGCCGAATGGTGGGACCCCACCGGCAAATTCAAGCCGCTGCATAAGATCAATCCGGTGCGCCTTGCCTATATCCGCGACAAAGCCTGCGAAAATTATCAGCGCGATCCACGCTCCAATCAGCCGCTATCGGGCCTGCGGGTTCTCGACATCGGCTGTGGCGGCGGCTTGCTGTCGGAACCCATTGCCCGCATGGGCGCCGACGTGCTGGGCGCTGATGCCTCCGCCAAGAATATCGGTATTGCCCAGACCCATGCCGCCCAGACCGGCGTAAGCGTGGATTACCGCGCCGTCACCGCCGAGGCCCTGGCCGCTGCTGGCGAAAGCTTCGATATCGTGCTGAATATGGAAGTCGTTGAGCATGTCGCCAATGTCGAGTATTTCATCTCCACCTGCGCCTCCATGGTCCGCCCCGGCGGGATCATGCTGATTTCGACCATCAACCGTACCTTGAAGGCTGCGGCGCTGGCCATCGGTGCCTGCGAATATGTCTTGCGCTGGCTGCCGCGCGGCACCCATCAATATGAAAAACTGGTGCGCCCGGAAGAATTGGAAAAGCCAATCCTCGGCGCAGGCATGAATGTGTCCGAGACTGTCGGTGTCTTCTTCAACCCGTTCCAGAACCAGTGGAACCTGTCCTCCGACACTGATGTCAATTACATGATGCTGACCCGCAGGCCGACGTCCACCCCGGAGTGAACCATCTCATACCGGCATTGAGGCAAGGCGTTCCAGCAAGTCCTGCTGGCGGGCGCAATTGTCGGTGGCAAGCTGCTTTATCCGCGCTCGGTCAAGATGATAGGATGTACCATCCTCAGCGAAAGCCTGCTTGAACGTGAAGCCGAAGGGCGTCGGGCCGTGATCGGCGAGATGCTCGAGCCTTTCCACACCATCCGACCATTGCGGTCTGCTGCCAACTGGCACCCACCAGAGCACCAAAGAAGGCCAGGTCTGCTTCACATTCCAGTGGCGAGCGTGTTTCAGGGCGTCGGCATGGACCCCATTATAGGAGAAAGCCATCAGCGTTTCCGGGTCTTGCCAGAGTGAAAGAGATGATGGACCGGAGGTAAAGCCGCTGCCTTCCATAAAACGCGGAAACACCTGCACGCCCCAGCTTCCCGGCCCCGGTTCGCCCTCATAACCGGAACGGTCGATAAAGCCCGTGGAGCGCGTAGCGGCCTCAAAATTAAGAGGCTCGCGGTCAACAAAGCCCTGAATGGCCGGATCTCCAGATGGCGCGACATGCAGGCCGAAATTATAGAGCGCGAGGTGATGGGTGGACGACATGCTCAATTCACATCGTCAGGCAGAACCGGCAGGGGGGCAATTTCGATGCCTTCCTCGATCAGGGCGCGCGCCTCGTCGGGGCTGGCATTGCCAATAATCCCGCGGGCATCGGCCTCGCCGTAATGGATCTTGCGGGCCTCTTCGGGAAATCGCTCGCCGACATCTTCGCTATTGGCCCTGACGGTCGCAACCGCCTCCTTCAACTTCAGGAAGGCTTCACGCTGGGCAGCGTCATAGGCCACCTTCTGCCGTTCTTCCTTGCCGCGCGCCGTCGAGACCATCGGCGCCATCAGGCTTTTGGAAATGGAGGCGGAAGAACAGACCGGGCAGGTCAAAAAGCCACTGGCTTTCTGGCGGTCGAAATCATCGCTTTGCGCAAACCAGCCCTCAAATTCATGGGCCTGATCGCAGATGAGGGAATAGCGGATCAAACCGTCTGCCCTCCCTTGGCGAGCGTTGGAACCATGTCGAGATTGAAATCGCGGCCATTTTTGAGGTTGGGGATCTTCATCCGCGCCGCCTTGACGGCATCGAGATCGATCTCAGCCATCACCACGGCCTCGCCCGCCGCCGGGCCTTCCGCCAGGATTTTTCCCCAGGGATCGATGATCAGTGAATGCCCATAGGTTTCGCGTCCGTCCTCATGGGTGCCGCCTTGGGCAGCAGCGATCACGAACGCACCATTCTCGATGGCCCGCGCTCTGAGCAGGATATGCCAATGCGCCTCGCCGGTCTGCCGGGTGAAAGCCGCTGGCACCGTCAGAATGTCGGCACCCGCCATGGCTTCGGTGCGAAACAGCGAGGGAAACCGCACATCATAGCAAATCGCAAAGCCGAGCCTGGCGAAGGGCAAATCTGCAACGCAAGCGTTCTTTCCGGGCGCATAAGCGGCGCTTTCCCGCCAGCTTTCACCATTGTCCAGATCCACATCGAACATATGGATCTTGTCATAGGTGCAGATCCGCCGACCATTCGGGCCAAACAACAGGCCGCGATTGGCAATCATCCCATCCGCACGGGCAATCGCCGTCGAACCGACATGGACATGGATCTTCAGTTCGCCAGCCAGTTGGGCCGCAGTCATGGCAATCAAGTCATTGTCGTCATCGCGCAGCATGGCCCTCAAGGCGTCCCGGTTACGCTGCAAGGCCCCGGTCATTTCCGGGGTCTGAACATAGATCGCCCCTGCTGCTGCCGCCTCGCGCACCAAACGCGCCATGGTAGCGGCATTCTTCTCAAGATCGGTGCCTGAGCACATTTGCAGGGCTGCAACCGCAATGGTCATGACATGTCCTCAGGCCGCCAGCATCGGATCGAGCTTTCCGGCCCGTTCCAGCGCATGCAGATCATCGCAACCACCGACATGGGTGGCGTCGATGAAGATCTGCGGAAAGGTATTGCGACCGGATTTATCGACCATTTCCTGGCGCAGTTCCGCATTGCCCGTTGCATCGACCTCGGTAAAAGCCACGCCCTTGGTGGTCAGAAGCGCCTTGGCGCGGGCGCAATATTCACAATATTTCCGCGTATAGATGATCACGGACGCCATGCTCGTCTCCGGTTCATTGTTGATGAAATAATGTCTATCAGTATTGTCATCTCATATAGGTGTTACAAGCGCCATTGCAAAGGTCAAGACCGTGACTTCCACTGCCCCCGCCCGCTTCAGCGCGCGGGTCGCAGCACTGACCGTGGCCCCTGTCGTGTAGACATCATCGACCAGCACCAGATGGCGGCCAAACACCTGATCGCGGCGGTTTTCCGCCACTTTGAAAGCGCCACGAACATTGTCCGCCCGCGCCTTCTCCGTCAGCCCAACCTGCTTTTGTGTCCGCTTCACCCGCGTCAAAACTCCCGGCAGGAAGGGTTTATCTGACAGCCCGGCCAAGGCCCGGCCCAATTCCGCCGATTGGTTATATTGGCGTGAAAACAACCGCCAGCGATGTAGCGGCACCGGCAGGATCGCATCGGCGCGGAGCAGTTCCTGGCCGCCAGCCCGGATCATCCAATGCGCCATCATCGGTGCCAGATCGGTCCTGTCGCCATATTTCAGCCGATGGACCAGATCACGCGCCGCACCGTCATGCACAACCGCCGCCCGCAGCCGGTCGAAAACCGGAGGATTGGCAATCGCCTCGGCGCAAACCATGCCCTGGCCTGGATCAAAACCGAAAGGCAGACCGAGAATTTCACAATAGGGCCGCTCGATAAACCGCACCGAGAACCAGCAATCGGAACACAGGCTTCCAGCCTTGGCAACCGGCAGACCGCAGGTGGCGCAGCCGGGGGGATAGACCAGATCGCGCAGCGCCCGGCCGGCCATTTGCATCCCCCGAAAACCGCGATGGGCCAGGGCCACCATGCTGTCCCTGACCTGCCGGATATGGTCCACCCTGCCTCCATTCGCCCGCATCATACCGATATACCCTAACCCGATCTCGCCCAAGGCCCATGAATGCACCATAAAAGCGCAGGTGCGATATACTGCACTCAACACCCAAGAGGATTCAAGCCGCTTGGAAACTTTAAGGGGACAGAGCTGTCCAGAATCCGCCTGGGGTAAACACGGGAATGTTCGAGCCCAATTACGCGATTTCCTGCGCAAATCGATTCCGATTGATGCAATTATGCAGTAGGCACTTGGTGTCTCGAAGAACAACACCGGGAGGCCTCCATGGAGCCGCTATTCGATCCTGATCTCATCGTCCGCAACCGCGAGCGTGCCTTCGGCGCTGATGATGCCGGAGCCGGTTTCCTGCTGGATATCGTCGCACAGGAACTGATCGAGCGTCTGGCTGTGGTGGAACGCCGGTTTGAAACCGCAGTCGAATTGCACGGAATCGATGGCAGGGTCGGGAGGGCCTGTCTGGAAACAGGACGGATCGGCCAATTGCAGCGGGTGGAAACCAGCAGCCACTTTGCCCGGCAGGGAGAAACGCTGATCCCCGGCCCTATCGAGCATCTGCCACTTGGCGAACAGAGCGCCAATCTTCTGCTGTCGCCGCTTGCCCTGCATCTTGCCAATGACATGCCGGGGCTGCTGATCCAGATGCGCCGGTCACTCCAGCCTGACGGTCTTTTGCTGGCAGCCTTGCCCGGGGCCGGAACGCTTGGCGAATTGCGCGATGTGCTGTTGACGACCGAGATCGAAATCAGCGGCGGAGCAAGCCCCCGCGTCATGCCCTTTGCCGATGTGCGCGATATGGGCGGGCTGTTGCAGCGGGCGGGCTTTGCCCTTCCGGTTGTCGATGTCGAGACCTATACGGTACGATATGATGGAATTCTGGCGCTGATGCGCGATCTCAAAGCCATGGGCATGGCCAATCCGCTGGCCGCCCGCAGCCGCAAACCGCTGACCCGGCAGTTCTTCCTGCGCGCTGCAGAGCTGTATGCCGAACGCTATAGCGATACCGATGGCCGCATTCGCGCCAGTTTCTCGATCATCTACATGTCAGGCTGGGCCCCGCATGAAAGCCAGCCCAAACCGCTCAAGCCGGGGTCTGCGAAAATCCGCCTCGCCGACGCATTGGGCGGCAAGCCGTAAAGGATTACTCAAATGCTTTCCGCAAGCCTTAAAGCACTGCCGGTCAGGCTTGCGGTATGGCGGCAATGATGGAATCAAACAGCCTGTCCAGCGCTTCGTAATAAACGCCAAGCGCCAGATAAAGCGTCACCGCGATTATCCCCGCGATCAGGCTATACTCGATCGCAGTCGCACCAGATGTTTGGCGAAAAATCGCCGTCGAGCCGGAAAACCGGCGCAAAAACCCCATCATACCCCTAGCCTAAAACCATGCGCCCCCGCATGGGTGATCGAAGCGAACGTTTTGTCATACCAAAACGCTCTGTCTGTTTGTTTTCAAATATTTCCGGTTTCAAAACCACCTAGCCCATACCATCACAGGCTATCAGCAGGCATCCCCATTGCCGGGATTGACGATACAGACGGAACCGGGCGTCTCCTGCAAGACGCTGCGCCGGATCGTGTAGCGTTTTCCGGCATCGTGCTCGCCAGGAATGGAGCCCGTGCTCATCCGATCGACATCAGCCGGTCGCGCGGCAAATTGACCGGACGTGGTCTTGTCTGCAAGCATCGGCGTCAGAACCAGCGATACCGCCACGGCCGTGACGGCAAACAGCAAGGCGAGGTTGACAACACCTATTCTACCGGACCTGGAAGTCGCACGTCGCGACTGCCGTCCGCCCTTTCCGAAATCCTTCTGCGTCATCGCAAACCTCACAAAATCCAAAGGGCTTCTTCCCGGACCATGGCCCGCCGGACGATTGCCCCACAATCGACCACATAGATCAGCAGGTTTTGCATCAATGAACATGCAAAACCCCTGTTGCTCACCCCATGACCCGATTCGATTCTTGATATCGCACCCAAGAGGGTTCCAACATCAAAACACCGCAGCAGGCAAAATCCTGCACGATAGAATCGTAAAGCCCTGAGATTCCTGCGTTATTTTTTATCGAACGATACCGCGCCCCATGCGATCATGCCATCCGACGCCCAACGCACATAAGACGATGCACGAAGCGCCTGTGCATGATGAGGGAATAATGCCGGTTTGAGGATTAACTTTGTATTAATCGACGATAAAAACCGGTGAGCAAAGGCTCATCTGCTGGGCTTATCCCGGCATTTCACACCGCTCCACAGGACAAACCTGTTGCATAATTCCTGAAATCGGACTCGGATTCCGGTTATCCTGAAACGGCAGACTTTATAGCAAATCCAAAAGGAATGGGATCAGCGGCTCATCAGCAGGCGGCATCGGATAGGATCGCAGATCCCGGGCCTTGACCCATTTGATCGCCTGGCCTTCCCGACCCTGCGGCATGCCTTCATAGCGACGGCAGACATAGAGCGGCATCAGCAGGTGGAATGTTTCATAGGTATGGCTGGCAAAGGTCAGCGGCGCGAGGCATGGGATTTTCGTGGCAATGCCAAGCTCTTCCTCCAGCTCTCGAACCAGGGTTTCTTCTGGGGTTTCGCCGGGTTCCACCTTGCCGCCGGGAAATTCCCAGAGCCCGGCCAGCGATTTTCCTTCCGGCCTTTGCGCCAGCAGAATGCGTCCGTCGCTATCCAGCAAAACGCAGGCGGCAACCAGCAGAATAGGCCGCACCGTCATTCTTCGCCCTCAGCCTTGGCAGCGGTTTCGTGACGCCAGTAGCAATAGCGATAGGCTTCCTTGAAGCCGAGCTTTTCGTAAAGCGAAAGAGCCGGACCGTTATCGGCCTGCACCTGAAGCCAGGCACTCTTCGCTCCCCTTATCCGCGCCCAGCGCAGGGCCGCATAGGTCAGTTCGAGGCCGGTTCCCTTGCCGCGATGGGCTTCCCCCACGGCAAGCTGCAACAGTCCGGCCAGATCATTGTCTTGCACGCAAATGGCGGCCGCCACCGGACCATTGTCAGGCACCTCGATCAGAAACAGGCCAAGCGGCGGTTTGATATTGCTGATCAATTCGGCAAGCGCTGGCTTCGACGCGGCATCCTCATTGCGCAGCGCCAGACTGGCGTCAACGAAACGACCGATATCCTGGGTCGGCAGGTGATCCATCACATCGAGATCGCAAAGCTCCGCCAGATCGAGCGCCATGACAAGGCTTTCGGCGAAGCGGGTCCAACCATCCTCACGCAGCACATCGATCACTTGCGGCGGCGCCAACGGCGTTTCTCGAAACACCATGGGCCGACCGTAGGATTCGAATTTGCGCTCTGCCTTTTCCAACCGCAGACGGATATCACGGATATCGGAGCGGTCCAGCGCCACCACGCAATTGACCCGCTTCGACGGATGACCGCCCGTCAGCCGGACCTGCCAGCTGCCGTCATACTGAACCGAGGCCGCGGGCCAGGCGCGAAAGCTGACGGCTTCCAGCCTGCGGACCTGCGGCAGGTTTGGCGCGCGTGGTGACTGATCCACCGCCATCAGCTCCGATAATCCCCGTTGATGGCCACATATTCCTTGGTGAGATCGCAGGTCCAGACCGTGGCTGTCCCCGACCCAAGCCCGAGCTCAACCGTGACCGGAATGTCTTCGCCCTGCATCACGGCTGTGGCTGCGGCTTCCGAATAATCCGGATCACGCTCACCGTTAACAGCAACGCGCACGTCACCGAACCAGATCGCCAGACGATCCCGGTCGGCCAGCTCGCCAGCCTTGCCGACAGCCATGACCACGCGGCCCCAATTGGCGTCTTCGCCAGCAACTGCCGTCTTCACCAATGGCGAATTGGCAATCGAAAGGGCAATCACCTTGGCAGCCGCGTCGCTTTCAGCGCCCTTGACGGTGACTTCCACCATCTTGCGCGCACCTTCGCCATCCCGCACCACCTGCAAGGCCAGATCCTTGAGGAGATCGTTGAGTGCAGCCCGGAAACCTTCCAGACGGGCATCGTCAGTAGTCTCGACGCGCTGCTGGCCGTCACTGGCCGCAGCTCCGGTCGCAAACAGCATCAATGTATCGGAGGTCGAGGTGTCACTATCGACCGTCACAGAATTAAAGCTTGGACCGACACCCGCCGACAACAACGCCTGCAAGGCAGCCGGTGCGATATCGGCATCGGTGACGACGAAGGACAACATGGTCGCCATGTCAGGCGCGATCATGCCAGCACCCTTGGCAATGCCATTGATGGTGACCGTGACGCCGCCGATCTCAGTGCTGCGGGTCGCAACCTTCGGATAGGTATCCGTGGTCATGATCGCCTTGGCGGCTTCCAGCCAGAAATCGCCCTTGGCGTCACGGGCCATGTCATCAAGCACGCCGGCAAATTTCGTTGCATCCAGTGGTTCGCCGATCACGCCGGTCGAGGCCAGATAAATTTCATCTTCACCGCAGTTGAGCGCCGATGCCGCCGATTTGGCCGTCAACTCGGTCGCGGCCCGGCCCTTGGTGCCGGTAAACGCATTGGCATTGCCGGAATTGACCACCACGCCACGCGCCACGCCATGGGCCAGGTTTTTCCGGCAGAAATCCACCGGTGCGGATGGGCATTTGGACCGGGTAAACACGCCCGCAACGCTGGCTGGGCGATCGAACACCATCAACAGCACATCGGTACGGTTCTTGTATTTGATGCCCGCCGCAGCTGTTGCCATGGAGACGCCCCGGATCGCGGGCATTTCGGCAAAACTCTTTGGCGCGAGAGGAGAAACACTGGCTGACATAGCTGGAAACGGCCCCGGAAAAGACGAAACGACAAAAGGAAACCGCCGCATCGCGTCCTATGCGCGATGCGGCGGAATGAGCGCTTGCTTATGGCTTCGGCGCGGCGGCAGCGTCCGGATCGGCCTGCTGCTTGCTGATATCCTCATAGCCCTTCTTCAGAGCCGGATCGACGATCTCAACCTTTTCAGAGGTCCTGGCCTTTTCCAGCAGGGCCAGATACTTGTCGCGCATCACCAGCTGGCGAACCTGCTGCTGCACATCTTCGAATTTCGGCGGAGCCGCATCACGGATCTCTTCGACCTTGATGACGTGGAAGCCGAACTGGCTCTTCACCGGGGTCTTGGTATAGGTGCCGGGCTTGAGCGCAAAGGCAGCTTCTTCGAATTCAGGCACCATACGGCCCTTGGAGAAGAAACCGAGATCACCGCCGTCCGATCCGCTGGAATCGGTCGATTTTTCCTTGGCAAGCTCAGCAAAATCCTTGCCGCCATCCAGCTGCTTGATCACATCCTTGGCTTCATCCTCGGTCTTCACCAGAATGTGACGGGCGTGAATTTCCTGCTCCTTCGGCAGAGCAGCAATTTCCTTCTCATAGCGCGCCTTGACTTCCTCATCGGTCGTCACGTCCACGACATGCTTCTTGAAATAGGCATTGTGGAGTTCGCGGTCGGCAATGAAAGCCATGCGCTGCTTGTAGGCCGGATCGTCCTGCATTTTTTCGCCGATGGCGCTGCCAGCTAGCAGCTTGACATCGATGGCACCGGACAGCGCAGCAACCTTTTTCTGGTCGTCCGGCATCTGGGCAAACTGGGGATCGAGGTTGGCAATGGCCAGATCCAGCTCGGACTGGTGGATTTCCAGAGTGCCGACCTTGGCGACGACAGCATCGTCGGCATGGGCGTAGGAAGACAGCGCCACAAGGGCGGCACAGGCCGCCAGGACGAGTTTGTGAGAACGCAGCATATAATAACCCTTCGGTAAAGAGGCCGATTGCGACTGTCAATCGGGTCGAAAACACCCTAAACCACGCGATTGTGGCACTTGTGGTGCATGCTGTCCCGTTGACATAATTCGACCCCCCTCTTATCTGTCACGCAACTCCGCGTCCAGAGCAGTTTCCGGAGGCGGTACGCCAATCTCCACTGTCATGTGGCCGTGAGCGACCGGGAGTAGACCCGGGGCTTCGGTTTCAACCTCGTGACGGAATTCAGAAAGGACCATGGACATGGTCAGTCTTGGTGGGATCGCCCGCAAAATTTTCGGCTCCTCGAATGAACGCCGCATCCGGGGGAATAAGCCTCGCGTGGCCGCCATCAACGCGTTGGAGGACAGCATAAAGGCATTGAGTGATGCCGAGCTGGCCGCAAAGACCGAGGAATTCAAGGGTGAGCTTGCCAAGGGCAAGACGCTCGACGACATCCTGATCCCGGCCTTCGCCGTGGCGCGCGAAGCATCGCGCCGGGCGCTCGGCATGCGGCCTTTCGATGTGCAGCTGATCGGCGGCATGATCCTGCACGAAAACGCCATTGCCGAAATGAAGACCGGCGAAGGCAAGACGCTGGTGGCAACGCTCGCTGTTTATCTCAACGCATTGTCCGGCAAGGGCGTGCATGTGGTGACGGTCAATGATTATCTCGCCAGCCGCGACGCCGCCATCATGGCCAAGCTCTACAGCTTTCTCGGCCTGACCACCGGTGTCATCGTGCATGGCATGAACGACGATGAGCGCCGCGAGGCCTATGCCTGCGACATCACCTATGCCACCAATAACGAGCTTGGGTTCGACTACCTGCGCGACAACATGAAATATGAGCGCGGCCAGATGGTGCAGCGCGGCCATAATTACGCAATCGTCGACGAAGTGGACTCAATCCTGGTCGATGAGGCGCGCACGCCGCTGATCATTTCCGGACCGCTCGACGACCGTTCCGATCTCTACACCACCATCGATGCCTTCATTCCGATGCTGAGCGCCGAAGACTACGAGATCGATGAAAAGCAGAAATCGGCCAATTTCTCCGAAGTCGGCACCGAAAAGCTGGAAAACCTGCTGAAAGACGCTGGCCTGCTCAAAGGCGTTTCGCTGTATGACGTCGAAAATGTCGCCATCGTCCATCATATCAACAATGCGCTGAAGGCCCACAAGCTGTTCCAGCGCGACAAGGACTATATCGTTCGCAATGACGAAATCGTCATTATCGACGAGTTCACCGGTCGCATGATGCCGGGCCGCCGTTATTCGGAAGGCCAGCACCAGGCGCTGGAAGCCAAGGAAAAGGTAACGATCCAGCCGGAAAACCAGACCCTGGCCTCGATTACCTTCCAGAATTATTTCCGGATGTATTCCAAGCTTGCCGGGATGACTGGTACGGCCAATACCGAAGCCGAGGAATTCCAGGATATCTATGGCCTCAGCGTCATCGAAGTGCCGACCAACCTGCCGATCCTGCGTATCGACGAGGATGATGAGGTCTACCGGACCTTTGAGGAAAAGTTCAAGGCAATCATCGAGGAAATCAAGGCCTCCGCATCCCGCAATCAGCCGGTCTTGGTCGGGACAACGTCGATTGAAAAGTCCGAACTGCTCGCCACCATGCTGCGCCAGAGCGGATTTACCGATTTCAGCGTGCTGAATGCCCGCTACCACGAGCAGGAAGCCTATATCGTTTCCCAGGCTGGTGTGCCGGGTGCCGTCACCATCGCCACCAACATGGCCGGTCGCGGTACCGACATTCAGCTTGGCGGCAATATCGACATGCGGCTTGAGCGCGATCTGGAAGGCATGGAGCCTGGCCCCGAGCGCGACGCCAAGGAACAGGCGATCCGCGAGGAAGTCAAAGCCTTGAAGGAAAAGGCGCTGGCCGCTGGTGGCCTCTACGTGATCGCCACCGAGCGCCATGAAAGCCGGCGCATCGATAACCAGCTGCGTGGCCGTTCCGGCCGTCAGGGCGACCCGGGCCGCTCGAAATTCTACCTGTCGCTTCAAGACGACCTGATGCGGATTTTCGGTTCCGACCGCATGGACAGCATGCTTCAGAAGCTGGGCCTGAAGGAAGGCGAAGCCATCGTCCATCCCTGGATCAACAAGGCGCTTGAACGCGCCCAGAAAAAGGTCGAGGCGCGCAATTTCGACATCCGCAAGAACCTGTTGAAATATGACGACGTGCTGAATGACCAGCGCAAGGTGATTTTCGAGCAGCGCGTCGAGCTGATGGATGCCGAAGACCTGACCGAAACCATCGACGACATGCGCCACGAACTGATCGACACCATCGTGCGCACCCATATCCCGGAAAAGGCCTATGCCGAACAATGGGATGTGGCTGGACTGAAGACGGCAATGACCGGAATCCTCAACCTCGACCTTCCTATCGAAGATTGGGCGCAGGAAGAAGGCATTGCTGAAGACGATATCGTCGAACGGGTCAAGAAAGCCGCCGACGAAGTGATGGCTGAGAAGACCGAGCGCTTCGGCCCGGAAATCATGGCCTATATCGAGCGTTCCGTGTTGTTGCAGACCATCGATAACCTGTGGCGCGAGCATATCGTCAACCTCGACCACTTGCGTTCGGTCGTAGGTTTCCGTGGCTATGCCCAGCGCGATCCCTTGCAGGAATACAAGGCGGAAGCGTTCGAACTGTTCCAGGCGCTGCTGGCCAATATGCGGGAAGGCGTGACCGCCCAGATGATGCGGGTGGAAATCGTCCGTGAAGCACCCCCGGAGCCGACCCTGCCGATCATGCATGGTCACCACGAAGATCCGCAGACCGGCCAGGATGAGTTTGCCGCCACCGATGGCATCGTCGCCCCTGAGAACCGCAATCCCGCCGATCCCTCGACCTGGGGCAAGGTTGGACGCAATGAAATGTGTCCTTGCGGCTCCGGCAAGCGCTTCAAGCACTGCCACGGCGCCCTGCTGGCGTAAGACAATCAAAATCGGCCAGCCGGATGGGTTGGCCGATTTCTCACAGGCATAGGCTATTCAAACACTGACGGGCAGGCTTTTGTTAACCCTAAGCTGCCAAGACTGAATGCCCTGTCGCATATGTGCCTGTGAGTGTTGCGTGTTTATCATGGCGGTTATCCAGAGGGTGGAACATCTCCTGCCAGCCCGGCTGCATGGCCCGCTGCGCAGGATCGTCACCGCTTTGTCCGCTCAAGACGATGTGGCCCGCGCCCAGCGCATGGCGCTGATTGCCTTTGCCATTCGCATCGTCAGCGCAGCGATTGCCTTTTTCTCGCAGATCGTCCAGGCCCGGCTGATGGGCGATTTCGAATATGGTATTTTCGTTTTCGTCTGGGTGCTGGTCGTGCTGTTCGGCAATCTCTCCTGCCTGGGCTTTCATTCGACCGTCATCCGCTTTCTGCCGCAATATCACGCAAGAGATGAAATTCCTGAAATCCGTGGCATCACCGTTACCATCCGGATCTTCGCTCTTGGCCTCGCCAGCTGTCTGACTGCAACCGGTCTTATCCTGTTGAATTTTTTCGGAGATCGGATTGCCGGTTACTACCTGACACCGCTGTTTCTCGGCCTGTTCGCACTGCCGATGATTGCGCTGGGCGACGTGCTCGACGGGACAGCGCGCGCCAATAGCTGGCCTGTTGCAGCCCTCAGCCCCACCTACATTGTCAGACCCGTGCTGATCCTGGTCTTCATGCTGCTGCCCGTCATGCTGGGGGCGCCGCGCACCGCCACCACCGCCATGCAGGCGGCCCTTGCCGCCACCTATGTCACGACACTCAGCCAGTTCGCCACCATTCACTGGCGTCTGCGGCGCAAATATCTACGGGGGCCTCGGCGGATCGATTTCATGGTCTGGTTTCGCGTTGCCATCCCGATTTTCCTGATCGAGGGCTTTCTGTTTCTGCTGACCAATTCCGACGTCATGGTGGTCGGGCTTTATCTGCCACCCGACCAGGTCGGGATCTATTTTGCTGCGGCGAAAACCATGGCCCTGGTGCAATTCGTCTATTTCGCGGTCAAGGCCGCGGCCGGACCACGTTTTTCAGCGCTGATGAACGAAGACGATATCAGACCGCTGGCCTTATTTGCCGGCAGAATGGCCCGCTGGTGTTTCTGGCCGTCGCTGATCATCGGTCTTCTGGTGCTGGCGGCTGGCGAAGTGCTGCTTGGTCTGTTCGGCCCGAATTTCACGGCAGGCTATCCATTGATGGCCATTCTGTTTGCCGGCGCCCTGACCAAGGCGCTGATCGGCCCCGGGGAGATGCTCTTGACCATGGCCGGGCGACAAAAATTGTGTGTGCTCCTATATGTGATTGCTTTAGCATCTAATATCGGGCTGAATGTGACTCTCATTCCGCTTTATGGCCTCACCGGCGCGGCAACGGCTGCCGCCTCGGCGATGTTGGTGGAAGCGATCTTGTTACACATTGCCGTGCGCTACGCGCTTGGCATTGTCTTATTTGCATTTGCCGACCCATTGTCTCGCATGAAGCAAGACAGGCCCGCATGAAGCGAACCAGGTTGTAGGATATGAACACACTACCGGTGACCGACGATACCAGCCGGGAAACGAGCACCGAGCGCCCGGTTCTGCATACCGTGTCTGCGCCGGTCAATCGTCCGCCCGCCGATGGCCAGATTGCCGTGGGACGCCCTGGCCGCGATCTTTGGCTCTATCCACGCCAGACCAGCTACGACCTTGAACAGGAAATGGACTACCTGACCAACCGGGCGCTGGAGCAGAATGTCTTCTTCTCGGCCCGCTTTTTGGCCCCCGCCATCCCCCGCCTGGACGAGCGTGAAGTGCGCATGGCACTGATCCGCGACGAGCGGCAGGGTCGCAGCCGGATCCGGTTGCTGATGCCTTTTTCGGTGGAAAAACCAGGCTTTGCAGTCGGTCCGTCCATTGTTCGCGTCTGGTCCAACCCCTTCGGCCCGCTTGGCACGCCGCTGGTGGATGCGGAGGATGCGGTGGAAACGCTGGACAACCTTTTCGAGGGACTGAGCGATCCCAAAGCCAAATTGCCCTCCGTTCTCGTCCTGCCAGATCTGCGAATCGATGGGCCGGTCACAAAACTGCTGCGGGCCGTGGCGATCAGCCGTGACCTGCCACTGACCGTGACAAATCCCTACCAGCGCCCAATGCTCGAGAGCCTGGAGGATGGAGAAACCTATCTAAGCCAGGCCATCGGCAAGTCCCATTGGCGCGACATGCGCCGGCAGATGCGCCTGCTGGGACAACAGGGTGAATTGACCTATTCTGTCGCCCGCCAGCCGCAGGATCTCCATCTGCGCATGGAGGAATTCCTGGCGCTTGAAGCCAGTGGCTGGAAAGGCCGCAAGCGCAGCGCCCTAGTCATGGACCGGCTGCGAGCCGCCTTTGCCCGCGAGGCGATGACCAATTTGGCCGAGTGCGATTCGGTCCGCATCCATACGCTCGATCTCGATGGAAAGGCCATTGCCTCCATGGTTGTCTTCATTATGGGTGCCGAAGCCTATACGTGGAAGACTGCCTATGATGAGCGCTATGCCCGCTATTCGCCCGGCAAGCTTCTGGTGGCTCGATTGACGGAATGGCATCTGGACGATGCCAATATTCTGCGCACCGATTCCTGCGCCGTACCCGATCATCCGGTCATGAGCCGGCTCTGGCGGGAGCGGGAAGAGATGGGAACCATGGTCATCGGCCTGAAGCGCAATGCCGACCGCGATGTCCGCCAAGTGGCGGCGCAATTGCATCTCTATCGCAACACCCGCAATATCGCCCGCATCCTGCGCGACAAAGTGCTGGGCAGACGGCAAAAAGACAGCTGATCATTGCGAAATTAGAACTGAACGAGATATCAGCCGGTCATCACGCCCGGCTGTGCCTGTTGCGGTTCATCGCGCTCACGCAGCAGACGGCGGATCACCTTGCCGCTGGTGGTCAGCGGCATATCGGCGATAAACTCCACTTCACGCGGATATTCGTGCATGGACAGCCGCTGCTTGACCCAATCGGCAATGTCACGGGCCAAGGCCGGTCCAGCCTGAAAACCCGGCGCGAGCACCACATAGGCCTTGACGATTTCAGTTCGCACCGGATCGGGCTTGCCGACCGCCGCCGCCAGGCGCACAGCCGGATGACCAACCAGACAATCCTCGATTTCCGCCGGGCCGATCCGGTAGCCGGATGAGGTGATCACATCGTCGTCGCGACCGAAAAACTCCACATAGCCCTCGCAATCCTGGCGTCCGAGATCACCGGTCAGCATCCAGTCACCAATGAATTTCTGGCGGGTCGCCTGCGGATCATTCCAATATTCCAGGAACATCACCGGATCGGGCCGGGCAATCGCCACCTGTCCGACCTTGCCGACTGGCAGTTCCCTACCTTTGTCATCGATAATTGCCACGCGGTGGCCCGGTACTGGCTTGCCAATGGCGCCTGCCTTGCTGACGCCCAGACCGGCTGCCGATGACAGCACAAAATTGCATTCGGTCTGCCCATAGAATTCATTGGGCGTGATACCGAGCGCCGTCTTGACCCATTGATAGGTTTCCCGCCCCAGCGATTCCCCTGCCGAACCAATGGAACGCAGCACAAGATCATAATGCTGGCGCGGATTGTTCACCGTTTTGAGCAGCCGCAAGGCGGTGGGCGGAATGAAAGCATTGCGCACCTTCATCTCCGCCATAATGCGAAAGGCCATGGCCGGATCGAATTTCTGGGCAGGCGACGACACGACCGGAACGCCCAGCATCAGGGCTGGCATCAGCACATTCAAAAGCCCGCCAGCCCAAGCCCAGTCCGAAGGCGTCCAGATCCTGTCCCCCGGCTGTGGTAGACCGTCATGGGCAAGCTGGAAGCCTGGAATGTGACCGGCAAGCACCCGGTGTCCATGCAGAGCGCCCTTCGGCGCACCGGTCGTGCCAGAGGTGAAGATCATCAGTGCTGGATCGTCTGGCCCGGTCTGTGGCCCCTCAAAAGATGCGGAACCGCTCTGCCATAGAGTTTCAAAGGACAGGACGCCGGGAGAAGGCGTGCCAATGGAAATAACCTCCCGAAGGTCCGGCAGGCTGGCCCGGATAGGCTCCAGCCGCGACAGACCGAAATCATTGGTGACGACCGCGCAGGCACCCGCCGTCTTCAGCCGGTATTCCAATGCATCGGCACCAAACAGCAACGCCAACGGCAGGGCGATCGCCCCAAGCTTGTAAATCGCCACATGGGCGATGACTGTCTCAAACCCCTGCGGCAGGAGCAAAGCAACCCGCTCCCCAGGACCAATGCCGAGCTGGCTCAGGGCATCCGCGAATGCGTTGGATCGTGCAGCCAGCGCCCCATAGGTTAAGGTTCGATGCTCACCGTCAGGTGAAAAATGCTCAAGGCAGACCCGGTCCGGTTCGCGGGCTGCCCACTCGTCACAAACCGCCCGTCCCATGTTGAACTGAGCTGGTATGGACCAGGAAAACGCATGACAGAGAGCCTCATAGGAAGCGCCGGCAGGTAGAAACATCGATCTTGTCCTGAATGAGTTCCCTGTCGCATTCCCCTGCACTGGCCAAACATTCAGAGAGTTTGTCGCAGATCCAGGATCAGCGTTTTTGTCAAATAGAGAAAAACGTCACTTGGCAAACCTATCATTCCTTTCGCAGTCGCACAATCCATCTCGCAAGCGCACACGACAGCGCCATGCACCGACTACGGCACCTTCAGGTTTGCTGTAGCGCTTTAAATATGCTGCATAATTCTCGCTTTAAACTCCAACCCGTATAACGCTAAAATTATGCAGTAGCCCGGGGAAATACTGTGGCCCCATGCGCAGTGGAGAGAGGACGTCAGGCCTTGATGTCTTGCAATTGCTGGATAGACGACATCCATTATCGTTCAACCTTCGATTTTCAAGGTCGCAAAACCGGTTCCCTTTTGCTGGAACAATCCTGAGCCAAAAGGGTTGAAAGGCGGTAAAGCGGGCGTGAAAGCGCCATGCCAAACCACGAAAACGTCGCGGACATGCCGTCTTTGCGACGAAGATCTGCGGCATTTTCTTGGTTTAAAAGCTCACGCACTTCAAAACGTGCGGAGCATAAAAGGAGGATACACATGCTGAAGAAAATCGTACCAGTCGTTGCTCTTCTCGGGCTTCTGGCCTCCTGCGGAGATGACAGCAGTTCCAATAGCGGAAGCACGACATCAACACCCGGCACCAGTTCCTCGACCGGCGGCACCGGCGGAACAGGCAGCACGACAACGGCACCTGCTACGCCTGGAAGCAGCACAGGAAATAGTTCAGGGACAGGCACCAGCACGGGTACCCCATAAGCCTATCGATTTTGTGTTGATACAAGGTGGATATTGCCCGTTCAATGAGCGGGCAATATCTCTGTGTTGGTGAATGGCCACCTTAAACTATAAAATAGTTTTAAAAACAAACAAATTTGACTGTCATTCACTCGTGGTCAGATTTTAACATTTGCTACCGCTTACCGCACCCTCGAGAGCCAATGTCAAATTCATTCCACTAGCGACTTGCATGGCCGAAATTCCAAAAAACCCTAAAAATATCTAGATTCTGCTTTTTTAAGCCACGATCATCCCTATCTATCCTTCCGGTTGCACACGGGATTGAAGCTTTAGGAATGCTTAAGAGAAATTGGATGGCTGAATGGCCGTATATGACGGCCCGGGCAATACGTTCGTCGCTGATAACAAAGATTTTTGTAATCTGCTTTATCTCCATTCACGTGCCACTTCTGGCGGTGGTTGCCCATGTCCTTGGCGGCGGTGCGCTGAGTGAAGCAAGCATTCTGCTTGTCCTGCTGATATCGACCTTGGCTGGAACGGCCGGATGCCTGCTGTCGCTCTGGCGGATCATTCAGCCGCTACGCCAACTCAACCACTCCATAGCCCGATACCGGCAGGAAGGGGCACCTGTTACCATCGCGGTCAAGACGAAAGATGAAATCGGCACTGTCGCCCGAGCGGTTTCCGCCTTGGTAACAGAGTTGGACTGTTCTCTCAAAACCCTGACCCTTCAAGCCAATACGGATCCCCTGACCGGATTGGCAAACCGCCGGTTCATTCTGGCAAGAGGTACGGAGGCTCTTGACGAGACCCGCCGCAGCGGCGACCCAATGTGCCTTCTTCTCTTCGATCTGGACCATTTCAAGGGCATCAATGACGCATTCGGCCATGAAACCGGCGATAAAGCATTGATCGCAGCAGCACAGACAATCCGCAGTAATTTGCGACCAAACGATCTGGCAGGCCGGATCGGCGGCGAAGAGTTCTGCGTTCTTCTGCCCGGCACCAATCTGGTCCAGGCCCAAGCGATTGCCGAACGTCTACGCACCTGCCTGGAAAATATTTGTCTTGAACCACTGGCACCTGGCAGGATCACCGCCAGCTTTGGCCTTGCCCAATCCGCCGATCATTTTTCAACTTTCCAGAAATTCATGGCCGCCACCGATATGGCGCTCTACCGCGCCAAACAACATGGCCGCAACCGCATCCACTGCGAACCTCAAAACGCCCTCAGCTATTTGTGACACAAAGCCAACCAGACCGCAGCATTTTTGTCACCGGGCCAGCATTGGCTTAGGGAGTCCATGACTGCCATGTTGAACTCCGTCGTGAATGACTGGATATAATCCGAACATCGAAAGGCCATAAGTTCGCCTGGCAACCAGGCCTCCGCTAAGGCTGCCAGCACCTTGATCTTTTAGGAGAGAAGTCTATTGTAGACGCGTTAATGACGTAAATAAGATATTTTCACGCGTTGACCGGGTGGGTGTTCAACGCGACAGTTGGGGCCGGAGTGGATGCCGGTCGAGGAAGGCGTCAATCGGTTGTTCGAGATTACGCTCTCGGTGCGTGCCAAGTGCGAGGCGGTGAAGCCGGAAGAACTGATCGGCAAGCTGGTGGATGTGTCCCTGGAGATCCGCCAGGGTGAACTGGACGGGGATGGCGTGCGCCGACCGTTCAATGGACTGTGCTCAGAGCAGACGAAAGCGGCCAGAGCATCTCGGTTCGCCGACTTCCATCATTGGCCTGAAGCAGACGTCATGCGACTTTCATAAACGTGGAAATGATCCCCGCGAGAAAGACCTGCCGCGCGGGCTGAGAAGCCCGTGACGTATTCAAGAAGATTTCCGGTACATTCTACCGCTCTAGTCTGACGGATAGAGTTCATCAAGTGTTGCACCCGCCGAGACCGACCAGTGCAGGACGCTATCATCGTCTTGGTGAGCGGATCCTTTACACGAGCGCCGCCCTGGAGTGGTCCACGCGCTACCCGATTGCAGTGGAGCGGGCGTCTCGATCTTCTCCAACGTGTACAACGTACCAATGGCGTCAAACTTGAATTCGCAGGTTAACATGCCGATGCGCTCGACATGTGGTACTTCAGCGCGTCGATGATGGCGTTTTTTGTCACCTATGCGTAGATCATATTACCGCATGGCGAATGACCAGAATGGGGGCGTTCCTGTCGCAAGATTCGTCGTTTCATGGCCAAACACCCAGCTTCCAAGCTAAGCTGGAAAGCCGTCACGCCATCTCAAGGGACGAAGATTCCATTCCCGGCGCTGGAGACTTCGAATGCGGGTGGGAAGCGTTCAGTCGCCGAGCCACGATATCGTGGTTGAGCCACAGGACAGGACCGGAGGGGTCTGACGATTCGCCAAAAATGAGCTGCCCGGTTGCCTTCACAACGAGACCGCTCAGGAGGTCGCTAATCATCACCTTGCTATTGCGATGCATCTGGGTGATCCCGTTAGACGTGCTGATGGTCAAATCGGCCTGTGCCTGGCTGTTTGCCATGGGCCATGCCGAAAAGTCATAGAACGGACGCATGACCTCGCTGGCCTGCATATCGGTGATCTTTTGGAAGACATCCTTCATGGTTAGGCCGTCTGCCAGAAGTTGCTGGCAGGCCTGCCACTGTTCGTCTGCCCATTTGCCACCGTTTTCTTTCTTCAAGGCAAGCAGCAGCGGTATCAGGGGCAGTTCGATACCCGTGAACACATCGGAGGAATTGGTCCGGATTTCGGGGCAGTTATAGACAGTTGCCTTTATCCCTGCCGCCCAGGCTTGCTCTGCAATGCCTTCGAGCCGCATCTTCGCATAACCCTGGGTGTAGTTGGTGTAGGTCTGCCAACGATAGCTTCCGTCAATGAGGACCGACGATCCGTGGTAACCATAGGCCGTATATCGTACTTGACCACCCGAAGCTTCCACGCGCTCGCGGATCGCCGCGCTGAAATCAATGAGATGGCGAAAGGTGTTTGCGGAGACGTCGTCAAAATTCTGCAGGATGAGTTTTCCCATGTCACTGTCGAGCAAGGTCTGCGACGACATGTGGCGCGTTCCGGTCCCCTTGTAGATTCGATTGGCGACGACCAACAATACCTTCGCCTTCGGGATGCCCCCGGCCATTGTGTGGGCAAAGAAGACATTGCGGCCAGCGGCGATCATCCCGTCGAGAACGGTCATGACTTTCGAAAGCGCCTCTGTAAAACGCGCAGTGGCGATGTCGCGGCATTGCCCGAGATAGTCCCAGTCGACCGTGTCGTGTTCCCAGCTCTCAAGCGTCATCTTTGCCAGGAGATCGGTGGGAGTTGGCCCGTCTTCGGGCGCATCGAGATCGAAACCCGCCATAAGAGGTATGTTGATGATCCTGCCGCCCAGCTGGGCCTCCGCCGAAGACAGCTCCTCGGCGTCGAGCGGCCGCAGCGCGTTGTTCTCGTCGCGCCGCCCGACGGTGATCCCGACAATCTCCATTCCTGCCCGCTTGGCTTCATCGAGCAATCCGGTAGCGTATCCGCGGCCGAACAATTCGCCGAAAAGGACGAAAACATCGCCTTTACGGAAGACCGTGTTTTCGGAAAGACGATTCAGTGCAACCGGATTTTCCATCTGTCAGCTCTTTGATTCGTGTGTCGTCGAGCAGTGGCTCATACGGGCTTTCACAAACACATGCCCGCATTGGCACCGAATGGGAACTCATTTTCGGTGACCGTTCATTTCAAAACGTGAAGTCGGTCTCTGTTGGTCCTGCAATGGGGCGAAATGCCGAGGCTCTTGGAGATCGGCGCGGCGATACCGAAACGAGTTCGCTGGGAACGCTCGTCCCGCGAATGCTTGCGAGGCTATTGGCGCGCTCTATCATTGTCGAAGTCACCTTTCGGCCGCGTTCCGGACGTGACTGCTGAACAGCAGACCGACAGCTTTCAGGATCCAATGCGGGTGGTGTGAACGACCCGCATGGGGGCGCAAAGCAGAAATGATTTCTGCTAGGCCGCACACTCATAAACCGGGTTTGCAAATCGGCCTGATTTTGATTCACTGAGGGCTTGATTTGGAGGCCTCTCATGACCCGTCGCCGGTTTGATCTCACCGATTTCGAATGGACTGTCATCCAGCCCTTGTTACCCAACAAGCCGCGTGGGGTGCCACGGGTTGACGACCGGCGGGTGATCAACGGCATCTTGTGGCGGTTTCGGACAGGTTCACCCTGGGCAGACGTTCCTGATCGATATGGCCCATATACAACCTGCTACAACCGGTTCGTGCGATGGCGAAAGGCGGGTGTCTGGGATCATGTTCTGGGCGAGATTTCCAAGGCTTTCGACGGCGATATCGTTATGATCGACAGCTCCTGTGTCCGTGTTCATCAACATGCGGCCACGGGAAAAAGGGGGATCAACACGATGGCTGCATGGGACGTTCCCGTGGCGGCTTGACCACCAAAATCCACGCCGTTGTCGATGCCGATGGCCGACCGATCCGTCTCGCACTCACAGCCGGTCAAGCCCATGATGGTCGCATGGCAGAACCATTGTTACAGACAATCTCCAAGGGTGCGATCCTGCTGGCGGACAAGGCCTACGATACCAACGCGATCAGAGCATTTGCAAAGCAAAGGCAGGCATGGGCCAATATTCCTGCCAAGAGCAATCGGAAGGGAAGCTTCCCTTTCAGCCAATGGGTTTACCGACAGCGCAATCTCGTTGAGCGTTTCTTCAGCAAACTCAAACAGTTCAGAGGCATCGCAACCCGTTACGACAAAGACCCATTGAACTTTCTCGCCGCTGTCAAATTGGCAGCAGCAAGAATTTGGATCAGATCGTTATGAGTCTACGGCCTAGAGTTCGGTCGCAATCATGGTCGCGTTGCGACAACACTGGCCATCATGATTATCTACAGGGTTTACGTCTCTTGCCGTCGTTGATCCCGTTACCCTTGTTTGCGATCAAACAGGGGAAAGCGGATCAATCTGATTTACCCCCAAGCCTGGACCGTCTGCCCTCCAAACATCACCTGCGTTGGCAATGTGAAGATAAAGTAGGGGTTGAACGATGGCGGTGCGCTGATTTGATCCAGTCGATTGAGTTGATCGGCTGTCAGCGCCACCTGCAGCGATGCCACATTCTGCGCGAGCTGCTCGGCTCGACTGGCACCGACGAGAGTGGTATCGATGCCGGGACGCTGTATCGTCCATGCCAGCGCCACTGCCGCCATCGGCTGTTCAAGTTCCGTGGCAACCTGCCGCACCACATCGACGACGTCAAAATTATGCTCGGTGAACAACATGCCCCCGAAAGGGTTGTCGCCGTTCAGTCGGCCGTTGCTCTCGCTTTCGTCATCAACTGAGGCCTTGTCCGGAAGGCCACCCCTTACTCCGGCTTGTGCGAGCATGTCGCGACCGTATTTGCCCGTAAGCAATCCAGCTGCCAAAGGGCTCCATGGAACAAGCCCCATTCCAAACTCTGCGGCTGCCGGAAGGATGTCGAGTTCGACGCCCCGATCTACGAGGGAATAGGCATATTGCAGCCCGATTGGCATCGGAAGTCCGTGGACTGCCGCCAGCGTCGCGATCTTTGCAACATACCATGATGGCGTATTGGAGAATCCATAGTGGAGGATTTTCCCACCCCGGACGGCATCGGTCAGGGTCTGGAGCACCTCTTCGGCAGGCGTGGTCCGATCCCAAACGTGCATCCAGTACATGTCGATGTAGTCCGTCTTCAGCCGCTTCAGCGAGCCTTCGATCCCGAGCCGGATGTTCTTGGCTCCGTTGCCACCATGCAGAGGTGTTCCCTGGCTGCGCGTAAAGCCTGACTTGGTGGCGATAACGAGTCTGTCGCGAAGGCCAGCTTCGGCAACAAAAGATCCCAGCATCTCCTCGCTTCGGCCGCCTGAATAGACGTCAGCAGTATCAAAGAAATTGCCACCCGCCGCGACATAGGTGTCGAAGAGTTGGCGCGATCCTTTCATCCCTGCGCCCCAGCGCTCGGCACCAAACGTCATTGTTCCAAGCGCCAACGGGCTGACGATGAGGCCGGATCGGCCCAGCGTGCGGTAGCTTGACAGGTCCATGTTGAATTCCTTGAATGTGTTTCGAAAAGTTTCTGCTGACACCCTAGCCGGTCGCATGCCTCTCGATTAGCCGTTGCGCGCGGCATGAACTTGTGAGCACGTTGCAGCAATGGAACGAGGCGAACTGAACGATCTCTTGGCTTTTGCAGCCGTCGCACGCGAGCGGAGCTTCACAAGGGCCGCAGCATCCCTGGGAATATCGCCCTCGGCGCTGAGCCATGCCATGCGCGGATTAGAGGAAAGACTTGGTGTCAGGCTGCTGGCAAGGACCACACGCAGCGTCGCTCCGACGGAAGCCGGCGACAGGCTGCTGCAATCCATCCGGCCAGCATTCGCCTCGATCGAGGATGGGCTTTCGGCGCTGGCCGAATGGCGTGACAGCCCTTCAGGCTCAGTGCGGATCACGACCTTCTCTTACCCTGCAAAAACCGTTCTCATGGCGAAGCTTCCAGCGTTCCTCCTGTCACATCCCGAAATCCAGGTCGAAGTGAATATCGATGACCGGCTGACAGATATCGTCGCCGAAGGCTACGACGCCGGAATAAGGTTCGGCGAGAACGTCGCGAAGGATATGATCGCCGTGCGGGTCGGTCCAGACCTTCGAACCATCGTGGTCGCGACGCCCTCTTATTTCGAGCACCATCCGAAGCCGCAAACGCCTGGTGATCTTGAAGTACACAACTGCATCGGATATCGGCTCGCAAGCGCTGGCGGACTTCTTCCCTGGGAGTTTGAACGCGATGGACGTGAGATGAAGATCAGAACCTCCGGTTCCTTTGTCGGCAATGACGGCGATCTCGCCGCCGCCGCCGTCAGAGCCGGGGCTGGTCTCGGCTACCTGTTGGAGCATGATGTTGCCGAGGACATTGCCTCCGGCCGATTGATCCAGGTTCTCGACGAGTGGTGTCCGCAATTTCAGGGCTGCTACCTCTATCACCCGAGCCGCCGTCAGACGCCACCAGCGCTACGCGCCCTCATCAGTGCTCTGAAAACGGAGAGCTAATAGTTCTCGGCGCCGAACATCGCCCACCAGCACATTGATCACAGCCGCGCACCAATGATTTTCAAAGATGCTCCATGGCCGATCAAAACGCGAGTAAGTGGCGTGCGTGGGATTTTCTCGACAATATGTTGTCAATCAGCGTTTAAAAGTTTCCAGTTCATTCGTTCCATCAGCGTTGGCGGCTCCCGATATCCGCCACCCTACTTAGGCTATCTTAAATGTTTGAGACGGGGCCGAACCTAGAAAGCCCGCTTCTAGGGGCTGCCCTGCAAAATCTGCTTTTGACCTGTCCGGCGTTCTCCAAAAATTGCGACGGAAAAGGGCCGTTGCTTAATTCACAGACAAGTGGCCGGACGATCGTAGGTGCGGATCTAGCTAATTCGCGTCGACAATAAACATACGTGCTTCCTGGGCCTCATCACGCTCGACCTTGATTGGCACATATTCTGACGACTTATAAAACGCCTGCGCATCGGCAAGGGTGGCGAATTCGAAGATGCCAGCCATAGGCAATGGGGTCACGTCCCCTTCCAGAATCTCGGCTACCGGCCCAAAGTGCAGGATACGGCCCCCGGCTGCCTTTAACGCGGCTTGAAAGCGCGGCGCTAATGCGGCTTGCTTGGCTGGATCTTTGATACGCAGATTGACGTGAACATAGGCAGTCATAGTGCAGCTCCCGAAAATACTGTATATACAGTATTCAGTGAGTCGGAGATTGTCGAGACCTGCAAATGACAGACACTTCAGATTTCTATCGCCGCGTCGAAACCGAGTGCCCGGCCTTCCAGGCCAGGGTCGCCGCGAGGGCCTTGACACGCTATTACAATGCCTGCTTTCGACCCTTAGGGATCACCGCAGAGCAGTTCAGTCTTCTGGTGGGGATTGGCGGTAGCCACGAGCCAACGCTCGCTGAACTGGCGGCACGCGCCGGGGTCGACGCCACCACTCTCAGCCGGAGCGTAAAGAGCCTGGAACGGAACAATCTCGTGCATAGTCACGGAGGGCGGGGCCGGGCCGGCAAACGCCTGGCGCTTACCGACAAAGGCCTCCAGTTGATGGCCAAATCTATGGCCACCTGGGAGGATGCCCGCGTCCGTCTGGCTGAGGCTCTCGGTGAGGAAACGTCACATGTTGCGGGAAGCGTGATGTCTCAGCTTGCTGTCGCCGCGCAGACCGCGACCTCTGCGGCCGGTTTCGGAGTGGCGGAATAACATGGTTAGGCGCCCTCAATTCTGTCGTCTGGCCCGCACTCGTGGCCCTTGAAAGCTGCTGCTCGATCGGGTGAATGGCGATCTATGCTTAGGTGACAAAGACCCAAACGGTCACCGACACTAAAAATGCCAACCGGAAGAGGACTGCCGAGAACGCCGTTGACAAGCTCATCCCTGAACAAAAAAACACCGAGATTGTCCCAGGCATTCCGGGGCCGACAAAAGATGTGACAAAAACACCTTAAACTCTCAATGATTTCAATATATCAAAGATATTGATGGTGCCCCTTGCCGGAATCGAACCAGCACTCCTCTCGGAACCTGATTTTGAGTCAGGCGCGTCTACCAATTCCGCCAAAGGGGCACTTAGAGTAGAAGGACGAACTACACGGAGGAAGGGGGGTCGGTCAACCGGGTTTTTTACAAATTTCCGGTTTCACGCAAAAGTTAGGCATCCCGGCAATATCACTGTTTTCGCCGCATTTACAGCCCATGCGCTTTGCGCATAAAGACTTGACGGAGCGGCAGATATTCAGTCTTTCGTCATCTTGAATGCTGCGCCGCAATGGCAAAGACCCTCTGCATCGAGCCAAGGAGCGATCATGCTGCGACGCCTTTACGACTGGACCATGTCGCTTGCCGCCCGCAAATCCGCGGAAGCCTGGCTTGGGGCAGTCTCCTTTGTGGAAAGCTCGATCTTCCTTGTCCCTGCCGATGTGCTGTTCCTGCCCATGGCGTTGGCCAAGCCGGAAAAGGTCTGGCGCTATGCGACCATTGCCACCATCACCTCGGTTTTGGGCGGCATAGCTGGTTGGTTTCTCGGTTATTACGCCTATGAAAGCATTGCCCGGCCAATCCTTGAGTTTTACGGCAAGGCCGATGCCTTCGACCAGCTGCGGCTGTCGGTTGACTATGAAACGGTGGTGCTGCTGCTGATTACCTCCGGCCTGGCCCATCTGCCGCCGATCAAGGTGGTGACAATCCTGTCGGGCGTCGCCCATGTGAATATCTGGTTGTTTATCATGACCGCCATCGTCGCGCGTGGAGGCCGGTTTTTCTTGCTGGCCTGGCTGCTGCGTCGCTATGGCGAGCCGATCCGCCATTTCATTGAAAAACGCCTCGGCGTGATCGCTGCTGTCGGCGCTATCGTGCTGATCGCCCTGTTCGTCGCCTATCGCCTCCTTGTGCATTGAACGACGAGGTCCGGAGAACCATCATGACCACGCTTTCTTCCAACCGGCCCGGTCTTGCCCCTGCCCTCCTGTTGACCCTTGGCATGGCGGGCGTCGTCGGCTCGGCTTTGGCCTTTGAATATCTCGGCGGCTATATTCCCTGCGAACTTTGCCTGTTGCAGCGCAAGCCCTATTATATCGGCGCCGTAATCGGACTGGTGACGGTCATCGCCGCCGCCATCAACCTACCCGCCAAAGTCACGAAAAGCCTGATCCTGCTTCTCGGCCTGATCATGATCGTCAGCGCTGGTCTCGGCGTTTACCATGCAGGTGTCGAATGGCATTTCTGGGAAGGGCCGAGCGCCTGCTCAGCCACCAGCGGCGCAGGCTTCAACGGCAGCGGCGATATCCTCTCGCAGCTCAACAGCTTCAAGGGGCCGTCCTGCACGGAAGCAGCCTTGCGGATTTTCGGTGTGTCGCTGGCCGGCTGGAATGTCCTGACCAGCCTCGTTCTCGCCGCCATCGCTTTCTGGGGCGCTCGGCGCATGACGGCTTAAGGCTGCAATTCGGAATCCCAATAGAGATAATCCACCCAGCTTTCATGCAGATAGTTGGGTGGAAACGACCGGCCATTGTTGTGCAGGTCCTGCACGCTTGGCTGATAGGGCTTCTGGGCCGGGAACATATTGGCCTGTTTCGGCAATTTCGACCCCTTGCGCAGATTACACGGCGAGCAGGCCGCCACGACATTCTGCCAGGTGGTTTCCCCACCATGGGCGCGGGGAATGACGTGATCGAAGGTCAGGTCGTCAGGCGAGCCGCAATACTGGCACTGAAACTTGTCGCGCAGAAACACGTTGAAGCGTGTGAAGGCAGGATTGCGGGTCGGCTGCACATAGGTTTTCAGGCTGACCACGCTGGGAAGCCGCATGGAAAAGCTGGGTGAACAGACCGAATGATCATATTCGGCGATGATATTCACACGGTCAAGGAAAACCGCCTTGATCGCGTCCTGCCAGGACCACAACGACAAGGGATAATAACTCAGTGGCCTATAATCAGCGTTGAGCACAAGCGCTGGCAAGGACTGGGGCGAAACTGCAATCGTCAAGGCGTTCTCCTGATCGATTCGGCATCTGCTCCCTCTATATTAGGCTTGCTGTTACAGGATTGTGAAGCCCAATAAATAAGCAGTGAACTGATTCTCCATCAGACCGGCACCGGCGCTGCTTCGCGTCGTAAACGCGCCGCATAAAAGGCCCAGAACAACCGTGCCGCAATGGCGCGGTATGGCCGCCAGGTCTGTGCAATCCGGGTGGTTTCACGGATGTCCGGGCGCGCGGCAAGGCAAAGACCATCCCCCACAGCCGCCCGCAGTGCCACGTCACCTGCCGGAAACACATCTGCGTGACCGCCACAAAACATCAGATAAACTTCCGATGTCCACAGCCCAATGCCACGCAGCCGAGTCAACTCGGCGATGCCTGTCTCCACCGGCTGATCAAGGATGGCGAAGAGATCGATGTTACCAGCCTGGACAGCAGAGGCCAGACCGCTCAGGCAGGCATGCTTGGCGCGCGAAAGACCGAGCGAAAGCGCTGCGTCACCCAGCGCCAGATAGGCGGCAGGTTCAGGTGTTCCCATCGCCCCACAAAGCCGCCGCCAGATCGCATCAGCGCTGGCGCGAGATACCATCTGCGAGACGATGATGAAGGCCAACCCTTCGAAACCCGGTTCCGTCAACCGAAGCGGCAAAGGCCCGGCTTCGCGGGCAATGGCATGCAGCCGGGGATCGATATCCAGCAGGGCCTCAAGGCCGGTGGCAAGATCCGCTTGGTTGCGAATTCGCATCATCTCGGCCATCTTTTCCTCCCGCTATAAATCATGCCAAAACAAACCATGTCCGATCATCACCATCCTTTACCTGTTTCGCAAAAACCAGTCTTGCGTTTTGCGCCCAGTCCAAATGGCTATCTTCATCTCGGCCATGCCCTTTCGGCACTGATCAACGCGGATATGGCTGAGGCGACCGGTGGCCGGCTGCTGTTGCGGATCGAGGATATCGATATCGACCGCTGCACACCCGCATTCGAGGCGGCGATCTACGAGGATCTGGCCTGGCTCGGCGTGACATGGGAAGATCAGGTGCGCCGCCAGTCAGAGCATATCGATGCCTATCGTTCTGCCTTGGCAAAGCTTCAGGCTATGGATCTGGTCTATCCGGCCTTTCTCAGCCGCGCCGAGATCAAGCAGCAGGCGCAGACGGCAGAGGCGCAAGGCAAGGTCTGGCCGCGCGATCCGGATGGTGCCTGGCATTATCCAGCGAGCGACCGGCAGATGGACCGGCATTTGGCGCAGCAACGGATCGACCGGGGTGAGCGCCACAGCATGCGTCTGGATACCGGCAAAGCACTGTCCATGATTGGCGCCGACCTGCATTGGGAGGAAAGACATGGCAACACGGTACAGATGATCACAGCCGATCCGGCCACCTGGGGCGATGTCATTCTCTGGCGCTGGGATGCGCCGTCCAGCTATCATCTGTCGGTGGTGGTCGATGACGCCCTTCAGGGCGTGACCCATGTGGTGCGCGGCGAGGATCTCTACCAGGCCACCGCCGTCCACCGCCTGTTGCAGAGCCTGCTTGACCTGCCCGCACCGGCCTATACGCACCATCGGCTGATGATGGGCGAGGATGGGCGCAAACTATCGAAAAGCCTGCAATCGGCAGGGCTCCGGCATGCGCGCGCAGAGGGCCTATCACCCCTCGACATCCGTAGGCTGGTGGGGATTGGGATCTGACATTCGCCGTGATCGCGTGCGCGGCCTGGAAAATTTCATCAGTGCCGCATTGAATTCCGCCCCGATCAGAAACAGCACGCCCAGCATGTAGAGAAATATGATCACCACCATAACCGAGGCCAGACCGGCATAGGTGGCGGCATAATTGGCAAAGGTGGCGAGATAGGCGGCAAAGGCCAGCGCACCCAGCAGCCAGAGCAGCAATGTCAGGCAGATGCCGGGCAGAACGTCGATCAGCCGGCGCCGGTCCGCCGGTAGCCACAGATGCGAAATCGTCAGGCCGACTGCCAGCAGGATCAAAGTGCCGAGTACGCTCCAATTCGAGACCAGCGCCAGGAAATCCTTCAAGAGCGGAAATTGCCGCTCGGCAAAGCGCAGCGCAATTGGCACAGCGATCAGCAGCACGCTGATCACAGCGAAGGCGGCAACCCCCATGATCACGAAACCAAGGCTGATCAGCCGGGTAATATACCAGGGCCGGGTTTCCGTGACCCGGTAGGCACGGTTCAGCGCCGTGCGCAGCGCCTCCACCCCGTTTGAGGCAAAATAGGCTGCCGCCAGCACCGAAATGGTCAGTAGCCCGCCGCGCGGAATGGTCAGCACCTGCACCACCTGTTCGGAAATCGGCTTGGCGATTTCCTCTGGCCAGGTATCGAAAATGAAATGGATGGCGGTTGGCGCAAAGGTATTGGCACCGAGAAGACCGGCAAGCGCCGTGCCAAAGATCAAGAACGGAAACACCGCCAGCAGGATCGACAGCGCCACATGGCTCGCCATTGCCCAACCATCGTCCTCGGTGAAATGCCAGACCGCATCAAAGGCCACCTTGTAAAGCCTGCCCAGATAGGACCGCATTCCGTCTCCCGTTCATTTATTTCATGACTGCGTGCCAAACGGCCTGCCACAATTGCCTATATGGTTCGAATATGGGAGACCCTATCGTATTTGTAAGAGGAAAATCTCATATGGCCGCACAGAAAAGCATTATCGTCACCGGCTGCTCCTCCGGCATCGGAGCCTACTGCGCCCGCGCCCTGAAGCAGGATGGCTGGCAGGTATTTGCCACCGTGCGCAAGGCCGAAGACTTAAAAGCCCTTGAGGATGAGGGTCTTGAAGCGCTGCTGATGGATTACCGCGACACGGCAAGCATCGCAGCCCTTGCTGAGACCGTGTTATCGCGCACCGGCGGGCGGCTGGACGCCCTGTTCAACAACGGCGCCTATGGCCAGGCAGGCGCGGTCGAAGATCTGCCAACAGAGGCGCTTCGAGACCAGTTCGAGACCAATGTGTTCGGCTGGCACGACCTGACGCGGCGGATCGTGCCGGTGATGCGCGCGCAAGGGTCGGGCCGGATCGTGCAATGCTCGTCTATTCTCGGCCTTATTCCCTATCGCTGGCGCGGCGCTTATACGGCGTCCAAATTTGCGCTGGAGGGCCTGTCGCTCACCCTGCGCATGGAACTGGACGGCAGCGGCGTCATGGTCAGCCTGATCGAGCCGGGTCCGATAGAAAGCCGCTTCACCGCCAATTGCCTTGAAGCCATCAAACGCAATATCGATGTGGAAAATTCGGTCCATGCCGCAGATTACCAGCGGCAATTGGCCCGCCTTGACGGCACCGGGCCTAAAAACCGCCATAAGCTTGGACCGGATGCCGTGTATAAAGTGCTGCAACACGCCTTGACCGCGAAGCGTCCACGGCCACATTATCTCGTCACGAAACCGGCGAAACAGGGCGTCGCACTCAAACGGCTGATGCCGTCCGATCTGTTCTATCGGCTGATGCGGGCGCTGGATTGATCGGAAAGCATCAATAACGAAAGTCGGCGGCGCATCATGTCCTCATTCACCACTATTCTGGCTATTATCGTCATGGGGCTTGTCGCGCTGGTTCTGGTGCGCGGGCTTTTCAACATGATGAAGGGCGGCGATGCCAACCGTTCCAACAAGCTGATGCAATTGCGTGTGCTGCTTCAGGCCATTGCCGTGGTGCTGATCATGTTGACATTGTGGATCACCGGTGGGGGCCGTTAGATCTGTCAGGCTCCACTTTTCCTAGCAGTCTATCCAAAAATCGCCGCTGGCCAGCAGCAATTCTTGAGCAGGCTGTAAGGCAAACTCTAATAGTGCGGGTACCACCTGCTTTCTCAAGACGAATGGTTCCATGGTAAAACTCAATAAAATCTATACCCGTACCGGCGATGACGGCACCACGGCGCTGGTCTGCGGCCCGCGCCGCTTCAAGCACGATCTGCGCGTCGATGCCTATGGCACGATAGACGAGGCCAACAGCGCCATCGGCGTTGCCCGCCTGTACACAGCAGGCGATGAGGTGCTGGACGCCATGCTGTTTCGCATCCAGAACGACCTTTTCGATCTTGGTGCCGATCTGGCGACGCCGGATACCGGCGAAAAATTGGAATGGGAACCCTTGCGCGTCGTCCAGAGCCAGGTGGACAGGATAGAGCAGGAAATCGATGCGCTGAACGCCCATCTCGAACCGCTAAAATCCTTTGTCTTGCCCGCAGGCTCACCAGCCTCCGCCAATCTGCATCTGGCCCGCACCATAGCAAGACGCGCCGAGCGTATCATGGTCGACCTGATGCAGATCCCCGGAGAAGCCGTCTCGGCACCGGCGCTGAAATATGTGAACCGGCTCTCCGATTTCCTGTTCGTCGCCGCCCGCTATGCCAATGAGATTGGCAAGGCCGATGTTTTGTGGGTGCCGGGAAAAAACCGGTAGCGACAGCATCGCGCAGAAAACCGATTTTGATTGGATGAAAGGCAATATTTGACGTGAACGTAAAAGTTAGGTAATTCTGGCCTCGGAGCATCAGTCTGCGGGAGGAGCATCGCAAGAATGAATGGCACCGTTGTCATGGAGGAAAAAATGCGTATCCATGTCGCCAATTGACAATCTCCGACGTGCAAAATGCCGCAGTCTGGCGTTTGCCTGGAAACGGATCACTGATTTCTCGGACTGGCAGATAAACTGGGCTATCGCATTGAGGAGAGCGTGAAAACTCGGCTGCATTATTCCCTAAATCGTCGCTGATCTACGGAATGATGCAGGAAACAAGCAGTGGCGGCACCGCATGTCATCATGCGCAAGGCCCACAAGAACGTGAAGCAAGGAAGGACCCCATGAAGATTCTCGTGCCCGTCAAGCGCGTCGTTGATTATAACGTCAAGATCCGTGTCAAGCCGGATGGCTCCGGCGTCGAGCTTGCCAATGTGAAGATGTCGATGAACCCGTTCGACGAAATTTCCGTTGAGGAAGCGCTGCGCCTGAAAGAAGCGGGCAAGGCAGAGGAAGTGGTCGTGGTCTCCATCGGCCCAGCCAAGGCGGAAGAAACCCTGCGCACCGCGCTGGCCATGGGTGCAGACCGAGCCATTCTGGTGGAAACCGAGGATGCCGTCGAGCCGCTGGCCGTCGCCAAGATCCTCAAGGGCATCGTCGAGGCCGAGGCCCCGGGCCTGGTCATCGTCGGCAAGCAGGCAATTGATGATGACAGCAACCAGACGGGCCAGATGCTCGCGGCCCTCCTGGGCTGGGCGCAGGCCACCTTTGCTTCCAAGCTGGAGATCGGCGAAGGGTCGGCCAATGTCACCCGCGAAGTCGATGGCGGTTTGCAGACCATTGCCGTCAAACTGCCTGCGGTTGTCACCACAGACCTGCGCCTGAACGAGCCGCGCTATGCCTCGCTGCCGAACATCATGAAAGCCAAGAAGAAGCCGCTCGACAAGAAGACGCCTGCCGATTTCAACGTCGATACCACGCCGCGTCTCAAGGTGCTGAAAACCGAGGAGCCGGGTGGCCGAAAGGCAGGCATCAAGGTCAAGTCGGTGGCCGAACTGGTCGAAAAGCTTAAAAACGAAGCCGGCGTGCTTTGATTTCGGATTGGGAGATATAGAAAAATGGCCATTCTTCTTCTGGCAGATCACGACAACGCAACCATTTCCGAACAGACCGCCAAGACTCTGACGGCAGCGGCCAAAATTGGCGGCGATATCCATGTTCTCGTTGCAGGTGCGGGTGCCAAACCCGCCGCAGACGCCGCCGCCAAATTGTCCGGCGTCTCGAAAGTGCTGCTGGCCGACAGCGCCGAGCTTGGCAACCAGCTGGCAGAACCGCTGGCAGCCTTGATCGTGTCGCTGGCACCCGCCTACGATACGATCATCACCGCCGCCACGTCCGTTGGCAAGAATGTCGCGCCGCGCGTCGCAGCCCTGCTTGATGTCGCCCAGATCTCGGAAATCGTTGAAGTGATCTCCGCCGACACCTTCAAGCGGCCGATCTATGCCGGCAATGCCATCCAGACGGTTCAGTCGAGCGATGCCAAGAAGGTCATCACCGTGCGCACCGCCTCCTTCTCCGCCGCTGCTGCCGATGGCTCGGCTGCGGTCGAGGCCGTGGCAGCGGTTGCCGATCCCGGCCTGTCCAGCTTCGTCTCGGATGCGCTGTCGTCTTCGGAGCGCCCGGAACTGACCTCCGCCAAGATCATCATCTCGGGCGGACGTGCGCTCGGCTCCTCGGAGAAGTTCAAGGAAGTCATCCTGCCGCTGGCCGACAAGCTGGGTGCCGCCGTCGGCGCCTCACGCGCCGCCGTCGATGCAGGCTATGCGCCGAACGACTGGCAGGTTGGCCAGACCGGCAAGGTCGTTGCACCGCAGCTCTACATCGCCTGCGGCATTTCCGGTGCGATCCAGCATCTCGCCGGCATGAAGGACAGTAAGGTGATCGTCGCCATCAACAAGGATGAGGAAGCCCCGATCTTCCAGGTCGCCGATTACGGTCTGGTCGCCGACCTGTTCGAGGCTCTGCCGGAATTTGAAAAGGCGCTTTGATCGCGCCTTGATCACAGCAATTCAGACATGGAAAAGGCCGCATTTCTGCGGCCTTTTTGGCTTTCAGGGATTATGTGGAGAGTGATCAGAACTCTTCCCAATTATTGCCACCGCTTGGGGCGGGTGAGCCAGTGCCAGTCTTCAACCCCGCTGCCAACTTGCCCATCAAGGCGCGGGCAGGCGAAGCGGCAGGACGGTTATTGGCCGGGTCGGCTGGCTTTATCATCTGGCGGGTTCCTGGAATTGCACTGTGATGCGATGTCGTCGGACGATACGAGGCTGACGGGTTGGGAACGATCTCACCATCCATCACCCTGAACTGCGACACCAGATTGGACAGTGCCTCGGCATCGCTGGTCAGGCGGGACATGTCGGAATTGGTGCGGTCTGCCATCTGCGAATTCTGCTGGGTCGTTTCCTCCATCTGGCGGATCGCCGTGGAAATTTCCCGCACGCTTTCCGATTGTTCGCCGACGGCAGTGGCGATAAACGAGATTTCCTCGTTGATATGCACGACCTGACCAGCAATATCGCCCAGCGCGTCGCCGGTATTGCGCACCAGCCCGACACCGCTTTTCACCGCCTCGCCGGACTTGCTGATCAGTTCCTTGATTTCCTTGGCGGCACCAGCGGAACGCTGCGCCAATTCACGAACTTCCTGGGCCACGACTGCAAAGCCCTTGCCTGCTTCGCCCGCACGGGCCGCTTCCACCCCAGCGTTCAAGGCCAGAAGATTGGTCTGGAAGGCAATCTCATCGATCACATTGATGATCTGCGAAATCGCCAGCGACGCTTCTTCGATCCGTCCCATGGCGTCGATTGCGGACCCGACAATTGCTCCTGAGCGTTCTGTTGATGTCTTGGCATCTGCCACCATACGCCTCGCATTTTCGGCCCGCTCCGTGGATGTGCGAATGGCTTCCATGATCTGGTTGATCACGGCGGATGTCTGCTCGATGGCCGCCGCCTGCTGTTCGGAGCGGCGCGACAGATCGTGTGTTGCCGCGACCATTCCGGTCGCGGTGCCATTGATCGAGCCGGTGCTGCCGGACAGCTGGCGTACTGTCGATGCCAACCGCCGGATCGAATCGTTGAAATCGGTGCGCAGCCGGTCAAGACCTTCCATGAACGGCGTCTCGATCGTGGTCGTCAAGTCCCCAGCAGCAAGCCGTTGCAGACCGGCACCGAGAATATCGACGGCCTGCTGAAGCCTTGCGGTTTCCTCGTTGCGGGCAGCTTCACGGGCCAGACGCTCGGCCTCCGATGTCTGCCGATCCTGTTCGGCGGCGGATTGCAGCCGTGTTTTCTCGATGGCCGCATCGCGGAAGATCGCCACGGACCGCACCATATCGCCGATTTCATCGGCCCGGTTCTCACCGACAAGCGTCACGCCGGTATCACCATCGGCCAGCCGTTTCATGCTATCGACCAGTTGATTGATCGGCCCGGTCAGCGAGCGGGAAAACAGAACCGCGCCAGTGATCGCCAGAACCAGCAGACCGGCGGCAATCAGCAGCACGATATTGCGCAGCTGCGCGACATTGGCCAGTGCCTCATTCTCGCTCATCAGCGCGACGACAGCCCAGTTATGACCGGCAAAGGACAGGGGAATGGCCGCCGCATAGCTCACCATATTGCGATAGCCATCTATCTGACCGCTCGCCTTGGCACCCTTCAAAACATCGGCCAGCATCGGTGCGGTAATCTTGGTGACGAGAGAATCCTTTTCACCTGTTAGCACGGAATCATTGACCATCGCGCTATTGGAATCGAGGAGAATGGTCTCACCCGTATCGCCAAGCCCTGTGCGGTTGGAAAACATCGCGGTCAGCCGCTCCGAGGGAATGGCAACGACCAGCACGCCCATCTTGATGTCACCCATGAACAGCGGCGTCGACAGGAAGGCCACAGACTGACGCGACGGACCATAGAGGGTGAAATCGGACAGCGCATAGAATTGCCGGTCGTCGCTCTTGGCGACCTGGGCATAGGCCTGGGCCAAAGGACCGTCTTTCAGCGTGGGATCGGCGATATTGCCGGCATATTCATCATTTTTCTGCACCGAATAGACGATATTGCCCTTCGGATCGATCAGGAACACATCCGCATAGCCGTATTGCTGCAAAGCCATGCGCAGCAACGGATGGAATTTGGCATGGTTGCTGTCATAGGTATCGATACGGGCCGACTCCAACTGCAATCGCTGCCCGGCCGGATTGGGATTCTGAGTAATGTAGCGATCCACCAGCGCTTCGCGCGGCTTTTCGCCCAGATAGCGCCAGTCCGCCTTGAACTTGTAAAGGGCCTCACCCGTCGTGGCGACGCTGGAAAAAGCCCGCAGATTGGTGACCAGATTTTCGAAATACAGCCTGGCCTCGTTGCGGCGACCGTCGGCCGTCGCCTCCAGCTTCTGCATCACTTCTTTTTTGACCAGGGTGGAGCTTTGAATCAACGTGGCCCAACTGGCTGCTCCGATCGACAGAATCGTGATCAAACAGACAAACAATGGCAACTTACGCGCAATGCGCATGCGATTTCTCCCCCTGTGCATCGATCCAAACGGCGGCCTCAGCCGGGTTTGAACAATCGATGCATAAAAAAAATGTGAGCGTGTGACAGCATGAACGAAGTGAATGCGTCAGAGCGCTATAGTCATCCTTATGGCGTTACCTGAAAAAGCCGCGCCACCTTTCGGCAACTTTAATCGTTGCGGCTTAAAATAACCCTAAAGCGCTGGGGATAGCGCTGGCTGCTCCGCCAACAAGAGCGGGACAATCCCGGGGCTAAAGCCAAGCGGCGACAGGAATAAAGCAACGGGCTGCGATCAGGGCTGGAAAACAGCGATACATGGCTTTATCACTGTCGGCCAGGACACGCCGGATGAGCCATAGGCACGATCTGCGCGCGCCACGGTTTGCAAGGCTTTAGGCCCGGCAACGAGATGGGAAACGGGCGCTTTTGCAGCCTGAAGGCAGGGATGGGAGACGTGATGATCAAGAATGTTGGAATTGTCGGCGCGGGACAGATGGGCTGCGGCATTGCCTATGTCTCGTCGCTTTCCGGTTACGATGTCACGCTTTACGACCTGAGCAAGGAACGGATTGAAGCCGGGCTTGCCACCATCAACGGCAACATGGCCCGCCAGGTTGCCAATGGCAAGATGGAGGATAGTGAGCGCAAGGCAGCACTTGCCCGCATTTCCGGCGTCACCGACGTGCAGGATCTGGCCCAGGTGGATCTGGTGATTGAGGCCGCCACCGAGGATGAAAGCGTCAAGCGCAAGATTTTCGGCCAGATCTGCCCGGTGCTAAAGCCCGAAGCGCTGCTGGCCACCAATACGTCTTCGCTGTCCATTACCCGGCTTGCGGCATCCACGGATCGCCCGGAGCGCTTTATGGGCATCCATTTCATGAACCCTGTGCCGGTGATGAAGCTGGTGGAACTGGTGCGCGGCATTGCCACCGGTGAAAAGACCTTTGAGACCGCCAAGGACTTCGTGCGGTCGCTCGACAAGACCATTACTGTCGCCGAGGATTTTCCCGCCTTCATCGTCAACCGCATCCTGCTGCCGATGATCAACGAGGCGATCTACACGCTCTATGAAGGTGTCGGCTCGGTCGAGGCCATCGATACGGCGATGAAGCTCGGCGCCAATCATCCGATGGGACCGTTGCAACTCGCCGATTTCATCGGTCTCGATACCTGCCTGTCGATCATGCAGGTTCTGCATGACGGCCTGGCCGACAGCAAATACCGCCCCTGCCCTCTGCTGGTCAAATATGTGGAAGCGGGATGGCTTGGCCGCAAATCGGGCCGCGGCTTCTATGATTACCGTGGCGAAATCCCGGTTCCGACACGGTAATCCACGGCATTCAGCTCAGCGGCTTCATCACCGCGTTTTGATAGGCGGGGCGGCTTTTCAGCCGCTCATACCATGCGGCGAGATTCGGGTGATCCGGACGGGCAATCGGCATTTCAAACCATGCATAGATGAAGCATCCAAGTGGAACATCGCCAACACCGAATGTCTCGCCAGACAGATAATCCTGTTTGGCCAACACCGTATCGACGACGGAAAGATGCCCGGCCACAACCTTGGCCGCCGCTTCGATTTTCGCCATATCACGGTCTGCTGCCGGTGTTCTGATCATGCCCCAGAACACATCCTTAAAAGGTGTGGCAATGGTCGATGTCACCCAGTCCATCCACTTTTCCGCCTGGGCGCGGGCGACCGGATCAACCGGATTGAACGCAGCATCACCATAGCGCGCCGCGAGATATCGGAGAATAGTGTTGGATTCCCACAGCACCACATCGCCGTCTTCCAGCACAGGCACCAGCCCGTTGGGGTTCATGGCGCGAAACGCGGGATCGTTGACGACTCCGAATGCGCCGCCTGCGTCTATTCTCTGATAAACAAGATCCAGCTCTTCAACGACCCATAAGATCTTCTTGACGTTGGTCGAATTTGCCCGACCCCAGATTTTCAACATGTCGTCCTCCTTTCCATTTTTATCAACATTTTCAAAGAGACATTATTTTATCGATCAGGGTTTTGGCATCCTCACTGTCCCATACGGCAGGGCCATTCATGGAGCCGAGCAGGCAACCCTTGCCATCAAGCACCAAAGTCACCGGCAGGCCGAAAGCCAGACCCTGCTTTTTCAGCGCATTGAACACGCCCATAGAACTGTCACGGTAAAAGCCAAGATGATCGATGCCGTTGTCGCTGAGAAAGGTTTTCGGCTTTTCGTCGCTGCCGCTGTCGATATTGATCGCCACAACCTCGAATGTCTCGCCGCCCTTGGCTTGTTGCAGACGGTTAAGGGCGGGCATTTCTTCCCGGCAGGGAAGGCACCAGGTCGCCCAGAGATTGACCAACAGCGGCTTGCCCTTGAAATCCTGGAGGCTCTTGTCGGCGCCGCTGGCATCCTTGAAGCTAAGACCGGTAATGGGGCGCGGCGGATTGGCCGCCACCACGGCCGCAACCTGGCCCTTGATCAACGGGTCAAGCGTCTTGACCGCCTGCGCTGCCGTCTCACACCCTTGGGCGACAGCGATTTCAGAGCCATTGCCAGACCCCGTCTCCTTCACGTATACCGCAACCGCGCCGGCCAACACACCGGCAATCGCCGCAAACGCAATCAGCTTGGCGGAAGGAAGTCCCAGCGGTCTTTTTTTCGTCATCGACGTCTCCAGGATCTATTGAGCATGGCCGAGGACACCAAAGACACGACATCCTCCAACCAGATGTGGGGCGGCCGTTTTGCCTCTGGCCCGGCGGCCATCATGGAGGAGATAAACGCCTCAATCGGTTTCGACAAGAAGCTCTATGCCCAGGATATCCGCGGTTCGATTGCCCACGCCACCATGTTGGCCCATCAAGGCATTATTTCCGGTGAAGACAAAGACAAGATCGTTACCGGGCTGAACACGATTTTGTCAGAGATCGAAGCAGGACAATTCACCTTCTCCCGCAAGCTTGAAGACATTCACATGAATATCGAGGCGCGGCTGGCCGACCTGATCGGTCCCGCCGCCGGTCGCCTGCACACCGCCCGCTCACGCAACGACCAGGTGGCGCTGGATTTTCGCCTCTGGGTCAAGGAAGAGCTGCAAAAAGCCGAAAGCCTGCTGACCGACCTGATTGCCGCCTTTCTCGACCGTGCCGAGGAACATGCCGAAACGGTCATGCCCGGCTTTACCCATTTGCAGACCGCGCAGCCAGTCACCTTCGGCCATCACTGCATGGCCTATGTGGAAATGTTTGGCCGGGATCGCCAGCGGGTACGCCACGCTATCGAACATCTGGATGAAAGCCCAATCGGTGCTGCCGCTCTTGCCGGCACCGGCTATGCTATCGACCGCCATATGACCGCAAAGGCGCTCGGTTTTCGCGAGCCGACCCGCAATTCCATCGATACCGTGTCGGATCGCGATTTCGCGCTGGAATTCCTGTCGATTGCCGCCATTTCGGCGGTGCATCTGTCGCGTTTGGCAGAAGAAATCGTCATCTGGTCAACACCGCAATTCGGCTTTATCCGGCTCTCGGATGCCTTTTCGACCGGCTCATCAATCATGCCGCAGAAGAAGAACCCGGACGCCGCCGAACTGGTGCGCGCCAAGACGGGCCGGATCAACGGCTCGCTGATTGCACTTTTGACCATTATGAAGGGCCTGCCGCTCGCCTATTCCAAGGACATGCAGGAAGACAAGGAACAGGTCTTCGACGCTGCCGAGAGCCTGGAACTGGCGCTGGCCGCCATGACCGGGATGATCCGCGACATGACTGTGCGGGCAGACCGGATGAAGGCCGCAGCCGGTTCCGGCTTTTCCACCGCCACCGATCTGGCTGACTGGCTGGTGCGCGAGGCAGGGCTTCCCTTCCGCGACGCCCATCATGTCACGGGCCGGGTTGTCGCCCTGGCGGAGGAAAAAGGCTGCGATCTTGCCGATCTGCCGCTTGAGGACTTGCAAGCCATTCATACCGCCATCACCGCCGATATCTATTCGGTCCTGACGGTGGAAGCCTCGGTTGCCAGCCGCAAAAGCTATGGCGGCACGGCCCCGGACGAGGTGCGCAAGCAGATCAAATGGTGGCGTAGCCGCAACTGATCGCCAAACCCGATCGATCCATCACAAAAATCGGGATGCATAGAGCCCGGTTTTTGGCTAGACATAGGCCAACCACCACGTTGGACAGGATATTATGGCTGTTTCCTATCGAAGACTGATGATTTCCGCCGCCCTGCTCGGTGCCGCCAGCATTGTCGTCACCGGCTGTGGCCGCAAGGGCGATCTGGATAAGCCAAGCACCCCTGTGGCCCAGCAGAACAAGGCGGACGCGCCAACCCAGACCAAGGCACCGGAGAAGAAATTCTTCCTCGATCCGCTTCTGTGACAGGCGCACTGTGAACCATTTCCAATATCGCGACGGCATTCTCCATGCCGAGGATGTGTCCGTTCCAGAGATCGCCAAAGCGGTCGGCACCCCCTTCTATTGCTATTCCACCGCAACGCTGGAGCGCCATTACCGGGTGTTTTCCGAGGCCTTCAACGGCGTCGAGTCCATGGTTTGCTACGCGGTCAAGGCCAATTCCAACCAGGCGGTGCTGAAAACCCTTGGGCAATTGGGGGCGGGCGTCGATGTGGTCTCCGAAGGCGAATTGCGCCGGGCACTGGCAGCCGGTATTCCCCCCAACCGCATCCTGTTTTCCGGTGTCGGCAAGACCCCGTCGGAAATGGATCTGGGGTTGGAGGTCGGGATTTACTGTTTCAATGTCGAATCCGAACCGGAACTAGACGTCCTCAATCAAAGGGCGCTGAAAGCCGGTAAAACAGCGCATGTCTCCTTCCGTATCAATCCGGATGTCGATGCCGGAACCCATGCGAAGATTTCCACCGGTCGGAAAGAAAACAAATTCGGCATTTCCTATGAGCGCGCCCGCGCCGTCTATGCCCGCGCCGCCAGCCTCGAAGGTATCAAGGTCACCGGTATCGACATGCATATCGGCAGCCAGATCACCGATCTCCAGCCGTTTGCCGAGGCCTTCAAGCTGCTGCGCGACCTGGTGACCACGCTGCGGGCCGAAGGCCACACTATCGATCACGTCGATGTCGGCGGTGGACTTGGCATTCCCTACAAAGACGACAATAATCCGCCGCCCGACCCGGCAGCCTATGCAGCCATCGTCAAGCAGCAATTGGCCTCGCTGGACTGCCGGATCGTGGCCGAGCCGGGCCGGCTGATCGTTGGCAATGCCGGTATTCTCGTCACCGAAGTGATCTATGTGAAGGACGGCGGCAACAAGACCTTCGTCATCGTCGATGCCGCTATGAACGACCTGATCCGCCCGACACTCTATGACGCCCATCACGAGCTTCGCCCGGTAATGCTGTCTGCGGCCAGCGCCCCGCGCATCCGCGCCGATGTGGTCGGGCCAGTCTGCGAAACCGGCGATTATCTGGCGCTCGACCGCGAAATGAGCATGCCAAGGCCCGGCGACCTGATCGCCATCGGCTCGGCAGGGGCTTATGGCGCCGTGCAATCGAGCACGTATAATACGAGACGGCTTGTGCCCGAAGTTCTGGTCAAGGGCGACCAATTCCACGTGATCCGGCCAAGGCCGAGCTATGAGGATATGATCGGGTTGGACAGCCTGCCCGATTGGCTGGCATCCTGAGTACGCCGTCTTTTCAGGAGATAGCGTTCACAATTTACCCGGATGGCTGAAAAAACCACCCCCTTAACGGGCCTGCCCCTCGTCTTCGCCACAAACAATGCTATCCTAACATGTCAACGCTGTCGTGAACCGTATGAGTTGCGATGCGCAGTATAAGCGTTGAGATGACAGGAAACCGGAGACTGCCCATGACCGCTTCCGGCACGAAAAAGAGCCAAGTTGCTCTAAACGGCGATCAAAAGCTGGCCCGCAGGCTGGCCGTGAACCGCTGGACGGCAAGGCTCGTGCTGTTTTGTGAGCGGTTGCTGCCTCTGCTGCTGCTTCCAGCCTCGATTGCCGCCATTTTCCTGTCACTGGCCTGGCTCGGCTTTTTCCGCGAGGCACCCAGCTATCTGCGCTGGCCGCTGGTTTTCCTGTTGGTTTTCGGCTTTCTCGCCTCGCTTTTGCCCCTGGCCCGTCTGCGCTGGCCGCACATTGGCGAAGCAGACCGGCTGCTGGAAGAGCGCAATCATCTGCCGCATCAACCCATCGGCGTGCAGGGTGAGGAACCGGCCTTCGACACGCCTTTTGCCCGCGCCCTCTGGCATGAGCACCAACGGCGCATGGCGACCCGGATCGCCACGCTCGATGCCGGACGGCCAAAGCCTGATATCGCCCGCTTTGACCGCTTCGGCCTACGGGCCTTGCCCGCTCTGCTTTTGGCGGTGGCCTTTGCCTATTCCGGCTCGAATGGCGCTGGCCGTCTCACCGATGCCTTTCTGCTGCAAGACAGGGACGACGCCGCCCCTACCCTGCGCATCGATGCCTGGATTACCCCGCCGGGCTATACGGGCCGTCCCCCTGTTTTCCTCACGGGACGCAATGGCGATGGCACCCAGGATATCGCCGTTCCCACCCAATCGGTGGTCACTGTTCGGTTGACCGGCAGCACCGGAGACGAACAGGCAGACTTCAAACCGGCATCCGGGGCAGCGGCAGTCGCTTTCCAAGCGGTCAAGGCCGACCAGGAAAACACGCCCGGCTCCTCGACTGCCGTCTCGTCAGCCACACCAACACCAGCTCAGACTGACAACAGCGCCCGTACGCTGACCCTGACATTGGGTGAAAGCGGCACGCTGGATCTTGGTAACAGGCAATGGCCGCTGAAGGTCATTCCCGACCATGGCCCAACCATCGCCTTTGACGGCATTCCGAAACGTGCGGTCAACGGAGCGCTGGAAATCGGCTTTACCGCCCGCGACGATTATGGCCTGCTGGAAGCGCGCGCCGAGATCGTCCCTGTGGATGCAGATCCGCAGGCCAGCCCTCTCTATCCCCTGCCCGAGTTCAAGCTGGACCTGCCAAGCCGCAATGCCCGCGACATCAAAAGCATATCGAGCCGCAACCTGACCGAACATCCGCTGGCTGGAAAGAAGGTGCGCATCACCTTGATTGCCAAGGACGGATTGGGCCAGGAGGGCCGCAGCCCGGCCCATGAGATGATCCTGCCGGGCCGCAATTTTTCCGAACCGCTGGCCGCCGCCGTGGCCGAACAGCGTCAGGTCTTTGCGCTGGACACGCGGCGGATGCCTCGCGCCGTGGCGCTCAACGAAGCACTGACGCTGCGCGCCGATGAAACCATTCCGCAGCTTTCCCATTACCTGCTGATTTCCTCGGCCCATGCCCGTATGCAGATGGCGAGCACCACCGAAGCCTTGAAGGACACGGCAGACTACCTCTGGGAAATCGCGCTTGGCATCGACGATGGCGATGTGTCACTGGCGGAACGCAAGCTGAGCGAAGCGCAGCAGAAGCTGTCGGAGGCACTGGAACGCAATGCGCCCGATGCCGAGATCAAAAAGCTGATGGACGAGGTTCGTCAGGCGATGCAGGACTATATGAAGGCTCTTGCAGAGCGCCAGCAGCCGCAAAACGGTCAGCAGAACCAGCAAAGCGCTCAGAAAATGCTGACCCAGCGCGATCTGGAAAACATGATGAACCAGATCGAGAACCTGGCCCGTTCCGGCAACAAGGATGCCGCCCGCCAGATGTTGCAGGAGATGCAACGGATGATGAACAATCTCCAGGCCGGACGTCCACAGCGCTCCAATCCGCAGCAGCAACAACAGACCAGCGAAGCGCGCAAGCAGATCGACAAGCTCGGCCAGATCATGCAGGACCAGCAAAAGCTGATGGACCAGACTTTCAAACTGGATCAGGAATTACAGAGCCGGTCACAGATGGGCGATGACCTTCAGCCGGAAGACGGTGACGGCATGAGCCAGGACAATCCTCAGGCTGAACCAACGCCCGATGGCGATCAAAACCAGCAACAGGGCCAAAAGCCGGACCAGAACCAGAATAAAGACAGCGCCGGTAAAAATCCTTCTGCCCCCGACCAGATGACGGCAGAGCAATTGCGGGAAGCCCTCAAACAATTGCGCCAGCAGCAGGATGCGCTTGGCAAGCAGTTGAAGGGCGTTCAGGACGGACTTGGCAAGCTTGGTATCAAACCAGGAGAGAATTTCGGCCAGGCAGGCCGGGAAATGCAAGGCGCGGGCGAGGCGCTTGGCAAAAGCCAAGGTGACCGGGCGGTGCAGGGTCAGGGTCGGGCGCTGGAAGCCCTGCGCCAAGGGGCGCGCGATATGATGAACCAGATGATGCAGGCCATGCAGCAAGGCCAGGGGCAAGGTCAAGGCCAGGGCATGGCGGAAGGCAATCAGGGCGGTCGCGATCCACTGGGGCGGCCACGGTCAACCACCGGACCGGATTTCGGCGAGCGCGTCAAAGTCCCCGACGAAATCGACGTCCAACGCGCCCGCGAAATCCTTGACGCGATCCGCAACAAGCTGGGCAATAATGCAAGCCCCGAAGTGGAGCGCCGCTATCTGGAACGGTTGCTGGACATGTAATGGAAGGGCGAGGAGCAGCGCTCGCGCCCTTCAAGTCCATCAAAACAAATGACCGAATGGACCTGCATTCCGTTCCAGGCGAACGTCGCGAGACCAACCGAATACCGTCAGGCTGTCAAAGCCTGTGCAACGGCCTTGCGAATATCGGGAAGCGCGAACGGCTTAGGCACGACATCAATGATTTTTTCGAGCAGATCGTCGGCCCGTTCGCGCTGTTCGGCATAGCCGGTCATCAGCAGAATTTTCAGGCCCGGAAAATCCGAATGGGCGCGATGCGCCAGTTCGATACCGTCCATGACCGGCATGCGGATATCCGACAGCAGCAGATCGAAATTGCTGGTAGCCAGCATTTCGAGACCCTCGGCGCCGTCTGCCGCCTCATGGGTTTCATGTCCGTCGAGCCGCAACGCCCGGGCAACGAAGGACCGTAGGGCATCTTCGTCTTCGGTAATCAGTATCTTGGCCATATCGCATTCCCATCTTGAAGCCTGCCACATCACCATTCGACCAAACGCGATCAACGGTTGTCATCATGCGGCATGTTGTACCAGGGCATGAGGATGCTCACGCATCCCCGCCGCTACAGCGCCCTCCCCGAATCATAGAGGATGGGTGGCGCTGTCATTACTGAAGCAAATCACCAGTTTTTCCTTTGCGAGAGGTAAACAACCGGCAGCCAAGACGAGAGGATGGTTAATAGTTTCTACCTGTTGAGCGCGATGACGTCCCGCTTCAGGACGTCAGCCGCAATAAGGCATTCACGCCATAAATATTTGTAATCAATATCTTTTATCGCAGATTATGACGCTGCATCGCCGGTAACAACACCGACAAAAGGCAATTCGCGGAAAGCGTGAGCGACATCCATGCCATAGCCGACGACAAAATAATCCGGGCATTCGAAACCGACATAATCGGCCTCGCACACTTCCTTGCGCTTGACCTTCTTGTCGAGCAGCACGGCAATGCTAACATTGGCAGCACCCCGCTCATACATCAACGTGCGGGCAAACAGCAGGGTTCGTCCCGATTCCAGGATGTCGTCGATCAGCAAAACATTGCGACCACGGACATCGCTGTCGATATCCTTGAGGATCTTGACCCCCTGCGACACAGTGCCGGTGCCGTAGCTGGACAGGGTGATGAATTCCACCTCCGGCGCAATGCCGACATGATGCAGCGCCCGGATCAGATCAGCGGCGAAAATAAACGAGCCTTTCAAGATCGAAATCACCAGAAGATCCTCGGAAGGACCATCGACAATCGCCTTGGCGATCTCGATATTGCGGGCGGCGATCTGTTCGGCTGTGAACAAAGGTTCGATATTTTTTCCGCGAACGACAGGCATGGAGTCTCCAGGATTTCGCTGCCGATCTTCAGGCGACAGGGTTTTCTTTCACCCTGCCGATAGCACAATCAGGATTGCGAGGCATCCTTAGGTGCAAAGGAAAGCTTGAGTTCCGGGTTTTTTCCACCGGGATGGCGCAGCCGGGCCGCGATGCCGCGGCTATGGCCGACACCGATTTCCGGTGCGGGCGGGGTAATCAGCGTGGAGGCAATGAGGCGACCCTCCGAATAGAGATCCGCCCGGATATCCGGCAGGGCCTGCGTCGTCGCGGCATGATTCTCAACAATCGCGTTGACCAGCAGGACCGGCATGCCGCCAGCAGTTTGCGGTGTCAGGCTGACATGGGTTATGTCGAGAGGGTTTCGGGCCGGGACCGCCTCGGTGCCGCCAATCAGGCAAAAGCCACCGGCGCTGAAAAACATCAGCACGGCAAGGGATGCAATCAACGAGGTGAAAGACCGTTCCGATAGCTGCCCAAGGCGATTTTCCAACCGAACGACATGCCCGACAACATGATTGACGATAGAGTGCAGCACGCCCTGCGGTGCTGGTGCCTGTGGCCGGTATGGGGTCTTGATTTCCGCCTGGATTCGGCTGCGAAGCGCGCCGACGGGATCACCGACCGTGACGAATTTCGCATCGCTCACATTCTCAGCCAGCCGAAAGCCGGGACGCGGCATGGGCCGATAGGGCCGCTCGGGCGGCAGGAGATCGATATCGGGCTCGACATATTTAGGCCGAAAACGGAATGCGTTCATGGAACCCTCGCCAGAGCAAGTCCGGATATCGGAAAATGTGACCCCGATCCCGGCTTGATTGAAACAGATGAAGCACCCTTGATCGAAAGCTTCGCACCAGCCAGATGCGATAGAATACGAAGGGGCATTGAAACCTATCCTTTCAAGTCGTAAATTCGAATGGTTAATGATTTGTAAAAAATCGCCGGATTGGCGCCGTAACATCGCGGCGTTTACCAAATGGTAACCGGAACCGTTAAGAACTGAGCAGTCGTCAACAGGCTCAAGCCCGGGTTTATCCATTGATCCACTTCGAAAATGTCGGCCTGCGATATGGGATGGGGCCTGAAATCCTCCGCGACCTGACCTTTGACATCCCAAAGCGCTCCTTCCAGTTCCTGACCGGGCCGTCGGGGGCTGGCAAGACCACGCTTTTGCGCCTGCTGTTCATGTCGCTGAAACCGACGCGTGGCCTGATTCGCAGTTTCGGTCGTGATATTACCCAGATTCCACGCGATGAATTGCCTTTGCTGCGCCGCCGGGTCGGCATCGTCTTCCAGGATTTCCAATTGCTCGACCACCTGACGACCTATGAAAATGTCGCATTGCCGCTGCGGGTTCGCGGCAAGGACGAGGCGAGCTATAAGCAGGATGTACTAGAACTGTTGAAATGGGTGGGGCTGGGCGAGCGCATCAACGTGTTGCCGCCCATCCTGTCGGGCGGGGAAAAGCAGCGCGTTGCGATTGCCAGAGCCCTGATCGACCGGCCCGAAGTGCTGCTGGCCGACGAGCCGACCGGCAATGTCGATCCGCCCATGGCGCGCCGTCTGCTCAGCCTGTTTCTGGAGTTGAACCGGCTGGGCACCGCCGTGGTGATCGCCACCCATGACCTGACCCTGATGGATCAGGTCGATGCGCGGCGGATGATCCTGACTGAAGGGCGGCTCGATATTTATGAATGACCGCAAATCCCCGCCGCCGCAGCCGAAAAAAATACCCCTGAGCCCACCGCTGGCCAAGACCCCGCCACCGACCAAGACCCCACCGCCGGAGCGGGCCAAGGCACAAAGGCGGGTGGAGATGCAGGTGCGCCCAACCGGCCCCATCCTGCCACCCTCCAACATCCAGGGCAATGCGCTGATGGTGGTGATCGCTATTATGGCGTTCCTCGCCTGCCTGACGCTTGGAGCGGTGTCGATGATACGCGGAACGGCAGCGAGTTGGCAAAGCCAGATCTCCCGCGAGGTAACGATCCAGATCAAGCCGGACGACACTGTCAACATGGATGAGGCCTTGACGAAAGCCAAGGACCTGGCGCTGACCTTCGTCGGCACCAAGACCGGACAGATCGTCGATGAGGCCGCAACGGCCCGCCTGCTGGAGCCCTGGCTCGGCACCGGACTGGATATCAACGACCTCCCGGTGCCTCGGCTGGTCATTATCACCATTGACGAGAACAATCCGCCTGACTTCGCCGCCATGCGCGACCTTCTGACCTCGCAGATCCCCCAGGCCTCCCTTGATGATCACCGCACCTGGGTGGACCGCCTGGTATCGATGGCCCGCACCACGGTGCTGATTGGCTTTGGCCTGCTGATCCTGGTGTTTACCGCCATGGTGCTGACGGTGATTTTTGCAACGCGCGGCGCCTTGTCCGGCAATCGGCATATTATCGAGGTCCTGCATTTCGTCGGTGCCGAAAGCCTGTTCGTGGCACGGGAATTCCAGAAGCATTTTCTGAAGATCAGCCTGAAGGGCTCCGCTGCTGGCGGGCTTGCCGCAGCCGGCCTGTTCGCACTGGCCAGCATCTGGCAGGACAATACGCTCGCCACACCGCAAGCCGATCAGGCCACCGCCATGTTTGGCCGGTTCGAAATCGGCTTTACCGGCTATCTCGGTATTTTCGCCACGATGATCGTTATTGCTCTGCTGACAACGGTCACGGCCAGGTTGACTGTGATGCGTGCCATCTATGAAATCGACCAGATCAGGTCCGACCCTAGCCGCAGTGGCGGGTTGCCACCCGAATGATCTTTTTATACGTCCTCGATGCGAGGATGCACCAGCATCCTCGATGCAGTCCCATGACCCACGAGCAATGATAATGCGCCAAGCAGACCCTGATAAGGATCGAGGCAGCCGGCCCGCCAAACTATTCCATCGGCAGGCACCGCTGCGCCGCCTGCTTCGCTATGGAGGCTACGCCATTCTCCTGTTGATGGCCTGTCTTGTCGCTGGCTTTCTGCATTTTGCCGATGACGTCACAGCGATGATGCCGCCTGCTGAGCCCAAGGCTGACGCCATCGTCGTGCTGACGGGTGGCTATCAGCGCATCGACCAGGCTGTAGACCTGTTGCGCAAGGGATCGGGACGGCGACTGTTGATTTCCGGGGTCCATCCATCGACTTCGCCCGCGACAATCCGCAAAATGACGCAAGCCTCACCCGATCTGTTTGCCTGCTGTGTGGATATGGGCTACCGCGCCATCGACACCATCGGCAATGCCAATGAAACCGCCCAGTGGATCCACGACAAGGGCTTTTCCTCGGTTCTGGTCGTCACCAGCAATTACCATATGCGCCGCAGCTTGATGGAATTGCGCCGTACAGATCATGAAACCCAGTTTATTCCCTATCCAGTCGTCACCGCCGATTTGCGCACCAGGGCCTGGTATGCCGATCCCAATGCGCTGCGTACGCTGATGTCGGAATACGCCAAGATCCTCATTGCCTATACCCGCGATCTCGGCGGCTGGGACAATTGGCAGGGGCTTCGCACCCCAGGCAATACATCTCAGCAATCCTCCCAAAGCTAGTCGGACCTGCGATGTCGAACCATCTTCCTCTTATTGGAAAATTCGTATAGGCAGGGCCATCTGTCTGCGGAATATCTTCATGCTTGCTTTGCGGTCCCATGTTTTCAACGTGCTGTTCTATGCCTGCCTGATCCTCTGGATGGTCTTGGCCGCGCCGATCTATTTCATCTTGCCACGCAAAATAGCCTATTCCGTCCCCAAGACATGGGCGCGATTCAGTCATTGGCTGATGAAAACCGTGGTCGGCACGACATTCGAAATTGAAGGCCTGGAGAATATCCCGCACTCCGGCTACATCCTCGCGCCAAAGCACCAATCCTTCTGGGATACTTATGCGCTTCTGCCCTGGCTGGACGATCCGGTCTATATCCTCAAGCGGGAATTGATGTGGATTCCGTTTTTCGGCTGGTATGCCGCCAAGCAGAACATGATCCCGGTCAATCGCGGTGGGCGGGGCAAGGAAATGGTCAAGGTCATGCAGCGTGCCGCCGTGGAAGTGCGCAACGGCCGTCAATTGGTCATCTATCCCGAGGGGACAAGACGCCCGCCCGGCGCCGACCCTGAATATAAATTCGGCATCGCCCGGCTTTACCGCGATCTCAAAGTGCCGGTCGTGCCGGTTGCCATGCATGCCGGTCTGTTCTGGCCGCGGCGCAGCCTGATGCGCTATCCCGGGCATTACAAGATTCGTATCCTTCCCCCCATCCAGCCGGGAATGAAGCCCGATGCATTTTTTGAAACATTGACCCACCAGCTGGAGACGGCCAGCGATGCACTGCTGCTGGAGGCCGCCCAGACCAATCCGGATCTCCCCATGCCGCCGACCGCCAAACACCGTCTTGAAACCATGAGAGCGCAGGAACAGGCCAAGAACCCGTCATAGCGTCGGTTTGTTCAGTCCCTTGACCACGTGTTCCAGCCAATGATCACGGATGCCTATGCTGCGCAGGTGTTCCACGGTATTTTCTACATAGGCCCGGTTATCACCCGACTGGCCGCTGGCCTGCGCGGTAACCTGTACCGCCTCCTCAACGGTAATCGCTCCCGCATATTGACGGTGGTTTCGGTCCACCACATAACCAACGCCAAGCACCCGTCGCCCATCGGAGAGTTGCAACCGCAACGTTCTTTCCTGATAGACCATCGTCACCAGTTCCCGCGCTCGCAAATAGTCCAGCGTTTGCGTCCATGCCGATGGACTGACGCGAAACGCCACACCGTGGCAGGAACCGCCGCGATCCAGCCCCAGAACCAGACCGGGCGTCTGTTCGGTGCCACGATGCACGAAAGATCGAACACAAAGGGAGCGGCGAAACCCGTGGGCCCTGGCACCCTGCCGTTCTTCATGGACAAAGCCGGGATTCCACATCAAAGATCCGTAGCCAAACACCCAAAATTCGTCCATATCGCACGTCATAATGCTCGCTCCTGCTGTCTCATTCTCGAATTCTGATAGGTTCGGGTTGAAATTATCCAGCAGAAATGAATTTTTACAGCAGTCTTTGCACTGATAACCGGTGCTGGGCTCTGATGACTCAAAAGTCGCTTCAGTGACCGCTGGGCAAAATGGAAGACAATTGGAGAAGCGCATGGCCATGTCCAGCCGGACGAAGAGACCACGGAAGAGATCGCCAGTTCTCTTGGTGGGCATTGTCCTTGTCCTGCTCGGTATCCTCTACACCGCAGGCTGGTTCGCCGCTGCCAATTACGCCACGACGAAACTCGAACATGCCTTTGATGGCGATAATCCGCTGGCCTCTGCCCTCGATTGCCCGGGAATGCGGATGAGCGGTTTTCCGCTGCATATCGGATTGAATTGCACCAAAGTATCGGTCAACGACAGCCGCAACGGTATTACCGGCTCATCAGGCGCTTTCCGGTCATCGGCCGAAATTTTCCGGCCCGGCAGAATCAAATGGGAAATCGACGGGCCTGCCATTCTGCAAACCTCCACCGGGCTTGCCGGTGCTTTTCAGTGGGACAGCTTTCGCTCCACCTTGTCACTGGGCATGAACGGCGTCGATTCGTCAGCAAGCGTGATCCAGAAATTGCAGGCCAACCTGACCGATGCACTCTCCGGTCGGGTTCTGAGGATCGACGCCACTGAGAGCCGGACGCGGCTGCAACGCGATGGCGAAGACCTCGTGGGAACCGCCCGTCTGACTGACATGGATTTTGGCCAGGACGACCGTAACCCCGATCTGCCGCCCATGGCCGCACAGTTGGACGTGAAATTACTTGGCCAAGCAAGCGCCCTCGATATCGAACATCCTGAACCCATAGAATTGCGGGGTCTAAGCGCCGACATCCGCAATCTGCAGATCGATATGGGCCAAGGCAGGACGATCACCGCCAGCGGACCGATTTCCATCGATAATGCCGGCCTTGCCAATGGCACGCTCAAGCTGGAAATTGGCAAGGTCGATGCCTGGCGCGACCTGGTGATTGCCGCCTATCCCGAAACCAAGGACATCGCCCGGATGGCTGCCAAGGGTTTGAAAGCGGTCTTCCTCGGCCAGAACCAGGGCCAGGTGACCCTTCAGATCACCAATGGCGTCGTGGTGCTGGGCTTCATTCCGCTTGGCAACATCCCACCAATCTGAACCGGCGGCGAACGACCTATGCGTTCGTCTTGCCATCCAGCCCATGACGGCCGAAATCCGGCACGTCCACATCCTGGCCCGCATCGATGATCGAGCGGCGTATGGTGCGGGTGCGGGTGAACAGTTCGAACAGTTTATCGCCCTCCCCCCAACGGATCGCCCTTTGCAGATAGGCAAGGTCTTCTGAAAACCGCGCCAGCATTTCCAGAATGGCGTCCTTGTTGTGCAAGCAGACATCGCGCCACATGGTGGGATCGGACGCCGCCAGACGGGTAAAATCGCGAAAACCGGAGGCGGAATATTTGATGACTTCCGATTCCGTCACCGCTTCGAGATCATCCGCGGTGCCGACGATATTATAGGCGATGATATGGGGAAGATGCGAAACGATCGCCAATACCTTGTCATGGTGCTGGGGGTCCATTTCATCGACGCGCGAGCCCAGTGCTTCCCAAAAACGCTTGAGCCGGTCTATCGCCTGCTGATCCGTATTCTCCAGCGGTGTGAAAATGCACCAGCGTCCATTGAATAGCCCGACAAAACCGGCATCGGGGCCAGATTTCTCCGTGCCAGCCAGCGGATGGCCCGGAATGAAATGCACATGATCCGGCATATGCGGTGCCATTTGCGCAATGACCGAAGCTTTGGTGGACCCCACGTCTGTGACGATAGCGCCCGGCGCAAGATGCGACGCAATCTGGATGGCCACCGCTTCGGACGCCCCGACCGGTACAGAAACGATCACCAGATCGGCCCCTGCAACCGCCTCGGCAGCCGACGTCGTATAGCGATCCCCAAGCTGCAATTCCTCGGCTCGCCGCAAGGTATCCACCGAGCGGGTTGAGACGACGATCTCACGCGCCAGGCCAAGCGCACGCACGTCACGGGCAATGGAAGAGCCGATCAGGCCGATGCCGATCAGGGCAATCCGGTCAAACTGAATGCTGGCCATCACGGCTTGCCCATAAATTCGGTCAGGGCATCCATCACGCCAAGATTGGCCTCCGGCGTGCCGATTGACATGCGCAGGGCATTGGCAAAGCCATAGCCCTTGACCGCCCGCAGGATGTAGCCACGGCTGGTCAGGAAGTCATCGGCCTCCGGCGCCCGCTTGCCATCAACATCGGGAAAATGGATGAGCAGGAAATTGGTGACCGACGGCGTAACCTTCAAGCCGATCCCCTCGAAGGCTTCCGTCAACCGGTCCAGCCACTCGAGATTGAAATCCACAGCCTTATCGGCAAAATCACGGTCAAGAATGGCAGCAGCCCCCGCCGAAATCGCCGGGGCATTCATGTTGAACGGTCCGCGCACCCGGTTCAGGGCATCGAGAATGGCAGCCGGACCATACATCCAGCCGATCCGCAGCGCTGCCAGCCCGTGGATTTTAGAGAAGGTGCGGGTCATCACCACATTGCGGTTTTCAGAAACGATTTCCAGCCCGGCTTCGTAATCGTTACGGCGAACATATTCGGCATAGGCCGCATCCAGCACCAGCAGCACATGTTTCGGCAAACCAGCGACCAGACGGCGAATATCGGCACCCGGCACATAGGTCCCCGTCGGGTTGCCAGGATTGGCGATGAACACCATCCGCGTCTTGTCGGTCACTGCCGCAAGAATGGCATCGACATCGACGCGGCAATCCTGCTCCTTGACCGTGACCGGCGTGGCACCTGCCGCCATGATCTGAATACGGTAGACCAGGAAACCATGCTCGGTGATAACAGCCTCGTCGCCCGTGCCCAGGTAGACATGGCAGAGCAGGCCGAGCAATTCGTCCGAACCATTGCCGCAGAGAATATTGGCCGGGTTCAGCCCGTGCGCACTGGCAATCGCCTCCCGCAGCTTCACAGCCTGGCCATCGGGATAAAGCTCCAGATTGGCAGCACCCGCCTTAAATGCCTCGATGGCCTTCGGGCTTGGTCCCAGCGGCGTCTCGTTCGATGAGAGCTTGAACACTTTCGCAACGCCAGGGGCATGTTCCTTACCGGGAACATAGGCGGCAATATCGAGGATCCCCGGGCGTGGAACGGGCTGGTTCATGGTGCTGCTCATTGACGCGATTTCCTGATTCTGACCTTGAACCTGATCCGGTTCAAACAATTTACGCAAGTAGCCCGGAACCTCTATTTTGTCGAGGGCGGCAAGAGGGTCTGGCGTGTGGTTGGCACGCCCTGCGGGCTCAAAACCGGAGCAAATACCCGGCGCGACGCGCGCATGGCAACGGGCAGGCCCTGATAGAGCCGCTTTTGCGCCTCGACAACAATAACGCCGGCAAAAGCCGGTGACAGCATGCGACCGAAGCGCTCGAAGGCACTATGCATTTTCAACATGGTTCTGAGCTTCGATGGAGGGAAAAACAATGCCTCGGTGCTGGCTCCGGGGGTAAAATTGGTCTCGCGCAGCAGCGCCGTCAACTGGCCCCGAGAATAGGGGCGACCGGAGCCAAAAGGCGTATGCTCCATCCGCGCCCAGACCCCACGGCGATTGGGCACAACCATAACCAACCGCCCGCCCGGTGCCAGAACCCGCCAGATTTCCTTGAGCGTCTCGCGCGGATTCTCGGCAAATTCCAGGGAATGGACCATCAAAACCCGGTCGATGGAACTGTCGGGCAGTGGCAATTCCTCGTCAAACACCAGGGAGGTGGCGGAAAGCTCGCCCGGCGGCCAGTTCACCGCCCCCTGCCCCGCTGGCATGAAGGCGAATGTCCGCTCGGTATCGGCCCGAAACCGATCCAGATACGGCACCGAATAGCCCAGCCCCACCAGCCGCTCTTCCGGCAGCCGCGCCCAGAGCGACGACAGCGCCATGGTAATGGATTGCTCGGCAGCATGGCCAAGCATGGTGTGATAGAACTGACGAAGATCGACTATATCCACATGCATGGCACAATTGTTAGCAGCAGGCTGTTGGACATCAAGGCCCCAGGCACTAGATTCTCCTTAAATCGCCCTGCAATCGCCACTGCCCAGCCCCTGTAATCGCCACCGCCAAGCAAAGGGTCACCCCGATGAAAAGCCCGGATATCGAAATCTTCCCGTGCCGCACCGACAATTACGGTGTGCTGGTCCATTGCCCTGAAACCGGCCTGACCGCATCCATCGATGCGCCGGAGGAAGGCCCGATCGTGGCGGCTGCCGAAAAACGCGGCTGGAAGATCAGCCATATCTTCACCACCCATCACCACAATGACCATGTCGAGGCCAATCTGGCGCTGAAGCAACGATATGGCTGTGAAATCATCGGCCCGGTCAACGAAGCGGTCGCCATTCCCGGTCTGGACCGGTCTGCCTATGATGGGGAAGAGTTTTTATTCGGACCGCACCGGGTTCAGGTGATCGAAACGCCGGGCCACACGGCAGGCCATGTCTGCTATCATTTTCCAGACGCCAAACTGCTGTTTGCCGCCGACACACTATTTGCGCTCGGCTGCGGACGGCTTTTCGAACGGCCGGCTGCCGACATGTGGCATTCCCTGCAAAAGCTGGCCGTGCTGCCGGATGAAACCGCTATTTATTTCGGCCACGAATACACACTGTCCAACGCCCGTTTCGCCCTGACTATCGACCCGGACAATGAGCGGCTTCAAGCCCGCGCCCGCGACATCGAGGCGATGCGCGCGCAAGGGCAGTTCACCATTCCCACCACCATGTCTCTGGAAAAGGAAACCAATCCGTTCCTGCGGGTGGCCGATCCAAAAATCCGCCGCAACCTGGTGATGGAAAGCAAGAGCAATGAAGAGGTTTTTGCCGAGATCCGCAAGCGCAAGGACAATTTCTGATGGCCGATGCCGATGAGATCATCGCAGCGCTGGCCATGCAGCCCCACCCGGAAGGCGGCTGGTACAGCGAAACCTTCCGCGACGGTAAAGGAGGTCAGCGTGGCCATTCCACGGCCATCTACTATCTGCTGCAAGCGGGACAACGCTCCCATTGGCATCGGGTCAAGGACGCGGCTGAAATCTGGCATTATTATGCTGGCGCCCCGCTGGCGCGTTACCGTTCGAATGACGGACAATCCGTGGAAACCTTGGTTCTAGGTACAGACCTTGTGCGCGGCGAGCGACCCCAGGCCATCATCCCAGCGCTTAGCTGGCAGGCCGCGGAAAGCCTTGGGGAGTACACACTGGTTGGCTGCACGGTCGCACCGGGCTTTACTTTCGACGCTTTCGAAATGGCCCCTCCGGGCTGGGAGCCAGGTCAGCCTCTTTGATAACCTGGCATACTGTTATGCTTCAGGCCCCCATATGCTTCAGGCCCCAATGTGCTTCAGGCCCATGTCAGCATGAACCGATTTGTTGCGCTGCAAAATCCGATTTTTTGGAGTGGCGACATGACGATGAATATACCTCTTAATGTGATCGAATCGCGCGGCACGCGTTACAATAGCGGCATGATCTGGCTGCATTGGGCAACAGCGCTGCTGGTGCTCACCCTGTTTTTCTCGGCGGAAATCTGGGAATTTACGGAAAAAGGCGGTGCTGTGCGCAATGGCCTGAAAGCGCTGCATTATGGTGCTGGCATCACGCTTTTCGCTGTTTTTGTGCTGCGGCTTGTCTGGCGGATCGCCAGTCTCAAAACCCTGCCGGAGGCCGAAAAAGGCGTTTTGGGCCTGATGGGCAAGGCGGTGCATTATCTGCTCTATTTCGGGCTTGCCGCGCAAATTTCTCTCGGCTTTCTATGGCGCTGGTCGCAAGGCAAACCGGTTGATTTCTTCGGGCTGTTTTCCATTCCCGATCTCATCGGTATATCGCCGGATTATCGCCATCTGCTCGGTGACATGCATTCTCTCCTCGCCTGGATCATCATCGGCACGGCCACGCTGCATGCAGCTGCGGCTATTTTCCATCATGCCGTGCTGAAAGATGGCGTGTTGATGAAGATGATGCCCGGCAGGTAACCGTCAAGCCGCGTCTTCGATGGCTGTCTTGCGGCGAAACATGCCGCTTGCAGCTAGCGCCGCGCCGCCCGTGATCAGCACGCAAGCACCAAGAATGCGTAGGTTTGCCTCACCAAAACCGAAAACCAGCAGCACCAGCGTCGATAGCAGCGGGGCGGCATAGGACGCTGCCCCCAGGATCTGGATATCGCCGTTCTTGACGCCGTAATCCCAGGCGTAAAAGGCTGCACCGACCGGCAACAGCCCAAGACCCGCTACAGCAAGCCACTGGCTGGCGCTATCCGGCCAGACGGACGTTTCGAGCCAGAGGTGGCAGAGCAGCGACAACATTGCCGTGGCGAGGCAGAAGCCTGTCACCACATCGGTGGAGACCGCATCGAACCGGCGCGTGACCAGCGAGTAGCTGGACCAGGTCAAGGCGCAGAGCAGGGCCGCGCCATAGCCCATCGCATAGGCTGGATCGAAGGACAGACCGTTTTTACCGATGATCAGCACGGTGCCGCATAGCCCGGCAATCGCACCCGCCATATGATACCAGCGCAGCCGCTCCCCCGGCAGCAGCGCCGATCCAAACACGATCAACAGCGGCCAGAGATAGGCAATCAACCCGGCTTCCACGGCCGGAGCATTTCTCAGCGCCGTGAAGTAGAGGAAATGATAACCGAACAGGCCGGCAATCCCAACCAACCAGACCTTAGCCGGCTGTTTCAGCAATGTCAGCCGCTCCGGGCGGACAATGAAGGTGGCAATGCCGGGAAGACTGCCGATGGCAAAGCAGATGGTCGAGAGCTGGAAGGGCGGCATGGTGCCGGACGCTGCCGTAAACAGCGCCAGAAAAGACCACATCAGGATGGCCGAAAACCCGATCAGCGTTGCCCGAACCTTCATCCGCCCCTCAATTATTTTAGTGCTGATCAGGCGCCAAACCGGGTCGCTGTGATCGACAGCGTTCCCACCCGCGTTGGCACCCGCGCATAAACAGGGGCATATAAGGTCATGGTTCCGGTCTTGGCAAACCAGATTTCCATATCGTTGGCGCTGCGCAGATATTCGATATCGCTACGGCCCTTGTTAAAGCCGGATTTCGGCACATAGCGCACGGAACAGACAATCGCCTCACCCGACACATTCCCGGCGGTAAACTTGTTCTTGCCCTTTGGCGACATCACCAGATCCAACCGGCTTTCACCATCGAAAATCGGCAGGGTCCGGGAGCAGATCTTGCCATCGTCGGGTAAGGTCAGCCCACCGACCGGATCGAGCACGGCGCGCAGATCCCCGGCACTCACCGGTATCCAGCGGTCCTTGCTGCGGTTCGGTTGAGGAGTGATGGTCGTGGAGACGACATTGCCGCCCGCATAGCGCACGTCATAGACCCGCGTCCGTTTGCCGCGCGTATAGACCAGATTGTAATTGCTGGCCTGCAAATGCTTGTCATCGGCCACCTGTCCCGTCACCTTGGTCTTTGCATCGAGACTGGTGAAGACATTGGCAATGCCCGCCGACGAAATCGTGCCGGTAATGGTGTAGCCGGGGCGTGTCACCTCGGTAACGAAGGTCGCCCGGGCGACGGGCAGACCAAGCAGGGTGACGCGGTATTCATTGCGATAGGTCTCGCCTGCAAAGGCAGAACCGCTGGCGCAGACCAGCGTAGCACCAAGCACGACAGGGGCGACCAGCAGAAAAGACAGTTTACGAACAAGCTTAAAACCCATTGCGACACCATGGCTCCAATGTCTGTTACCCCTTCATTTATGACGTTCACTATGGCAAGACCATAGCCGAAGCGTCGATAAATCCGCCCTTTTGCCAAGGTTTGTCTTGACGGGGCGGCTTCAGCTGACTATAGAACCGCAACTTTCCAATCAGACCGCGTTGGATTGCGCCCTGGGTTATTGCCCGGAAAGCTCTCTGACTGCCAATAAGAATAGGTGCATCATGTCCCGCAGTTGCGAATTGACCGGCAAGGGCGTCCAGTCGGGTAATAATGTAAGCCATGCCAACAACAAGACCCGCCGCAAGTTCCTTCCGAACCTGTGCGACGTTACGCTGATTTCCGATGCCCTCGGCCAGCGCTACCGTCTGCGCGTCTCTGCTGCTGCTCTTCGTTCCGTCGAGCATCGCGGTGGCCTGGATGCCTTCCTTTTGAAGGCAAATGAAACCGAACTGAGCATGCGCGCTCGTCTGCTGCGCCGCCAGATCGTCAAGAAGACCGCCGTCGCCGCCTGATATCAGGCAGCCACAGCACTGACATAACGAATGGGCTTGAACGGTAAAACGTTCGAGCCTTTTCGCTTGCGCCGTTTCTTACCAAAGTCTTTGGCATAGCGGCAAATATCGACCCTTTCTTGTTATGGCCAGTCCGCGTGTGGGCTGAGCTATAGCTGGTGGCATCTCCCAGGATAAAAAAATGCGGATCACACGGCACATCTTCGTCTACAGCCTACTCATGACCCTGGTTGTGGTCGCCTCCAACATCCTCGTGCAGTTTCCGCTGTCGGGGCAATTGGCGGGCGTGCAGCTCGGCGACCTCTTGACCTATGGTGCCTTCACCTATCCGGTCGCCTTTCTGGTCACGGATCTCACCAATCGCCAATTCGGCCCCTCCACGGCCCGCAAAGTGGTGTTCGTGGGCTTTCTGGTGGGCGTGGCGCTATCCTTTGTCACCGGGCAGCCACGCATCGCCATTGCCTCGGGCACTGCCTATCTGGTCGGACAATTGCTTGATATTAGCGTCTTCAACCGGCTGCGTCAGCAGGACTGGTGGAAAGCACCGCTGGCCGGTTCACTGTTCGGCTCGGTACTCGATACGGTGATTTTCTTCTCGCTGTCCTTTGCGCCGGTCTTTGGCTTCATCGGCCCGAATGATGATTTTGCTATCAGCTCAGCGCCGTTGCTTGGCGCGTTTTCCCCTGAAATCCCGCGCTGGATCTCCTGGGCCATCGGTGATTTTACCGTGAAAATGCTGGTTGGCCTGATCATGCTTTTGCCCTATGGGGCATTGATGAACAGGCTAAAGCCCTACCAAGTTGCGCGGGCTTGACCCCAACTGCTTTACGGTAGCAGCCGGAACTCCAGCATCAGCGTCCGTTGCAACATGAAGTGGTTGTCGTCAGAGACCAGGATCAGGCGAAGGTCGCCATTGCCCATGTCCACCACATCCAGGCCTTCCATGTTGTCGATCTGGAAGGTTTGATCGGCCTCGAGCATGATCTCACCATCCACCAACGCGCCCGGCTTGATGCTGTCGCCCTTGACGCGCACGATGCGCATCCCCAGCCCACTGGGAAACCGGAACCGCCGCTCCAAGAGCAGCAGATCACCATCCGGCAGCCATGCGCCGTCCGTGACGTCAAAATCCTCACGGCGCACCAGCTTGAAGCCGCCCGGATGCGGACCATCGACCACGCCAGCATAGAGATTACCCTTGGCGTCCAGGCTCTCCTCGGTGATCGTCACCAGGCCACCGGCAAGCGGTCCTTGAGCGGGCGATGCTGTCAGCATTTCCAGGCTGCGATTGCTCTTCAGGACCGTCTTGGGAAAAGGCAAAGGCAGGCTTTTTTCCGGCTTGGCCGTTTCAAATCCGTCGAGTGGGTATTGATCGATCCGATGGCGTTGCTCAAAGCCGACATAGATCGTGTCGCCACGGATCGCCAGGCTCTCGGCATCCATCGCCCGTTTCGGCGCATTGCTGCGGCCTTCGCGGTCCAACATCGGAGCCAACGACACACCATCTATACCGGAAAGGCGTCCCTTTTCATCCCGTTTGATTTCGCCGGAAATCCAGTGGCCGGTGTCCAGCACACCGATGAAACGCTTACCATCCGGTCGAAACCGGATTGAAGACCAGGCGCCGAACAGACTGTCTGAGGATGTAAGGTCCAGCCCTCCGAGAAATTCCAGCTTGCCGAACACGGTCTGGTCCGAGGCCGGATTGAAATATTCAATTTTGCGGCTACTCACCGCCGCAGACTCACCAACGGCCTGAGATGCTGCCAAAAGCAGTGCGGAGGCGCAGCAGAAGGCGGCCAAGGCTTTGCGGGAGGTGATTAGCAACGGATCACGCGCACTCAGCTGGCGCGGCGGAACGAACCGCCACGGGCACCCTTAGTGGGCTTGTCTTCGAAGAGGCCAGCCAATTGCTCGGTCATCGCACCTGCCAATTCATCCGCATCGACAATGGTCACGGCACGGCGATAGTAGCGGGTGACGTCATGGCCGATGCCGATGGCCAGCAATTCGACCGGAGACCGGGTTTCGATCTGCTCGATCACAGCGCGCAAATGCCGTTCCAGATAATTGCCGGGATTGACCGACAAGGTCGAATCGTCCACCGGCGCACCATCGGAAATCATCATCATGATCTTGCGCTGCTCGCGCCGCGCCAACAGCCGGTTATGCGCCCAGATCAGCGCTTCGCCGTCGATATTTTCTTTGAGCAGGCCTTCGCGCATCATCAGGCCAAGATTACGCCTCGCCCGCCGCCACGGCGCATCCGCCGATTTATAGACGATATGGCGCAGGTCGTTGAGACGGCCTGGCGTTGGCGGCTTGCCGCTGGCCAGCCATTGCTCGCGGCTCTGGCCGCCCTTCCAGGCCTTGGTGGTAAAGCCAAGGATTTCCACCTTGACGCCGCAGCGCTCCAGCGTGCGGGCCAGAATATCGGCGCAGGTGGCGGCAACGGTAATCGGACGGCCGCGCATCGAGCCGGAATTGTCGATCACCAGCGTCACCACCGTATCGCGGAACTGGGTGTCCTTTTCCCGCTTAAACGACAGCGGCTGCATCGGATCGATAATCAGCCGGGTCAAACGGGCCGGATCGAGATAGCCTTCTTCCAGATCGAAATCCCAGGACCGGTTCTGCTGCGCCATCAACCGGCGCTGCAACCGGTTGGCCAGCCGACCGACCGCGCCTTGGAGATGGGCAAGCTGCTTGTCGAGAAAGGCGCGCAACCGATCCAGTTCGGTTTCGTCGCAAAGTTCTTCCGCCGAGGTTTCCTCATCGAAGGCCTCGGTAAAGACTTTGTAATCAACCTTTTCATTGAAATCATCGAACGGGCTGGCCGGACGGCGCATTTCACCGGGAGTTTCGCTGTCCTCGTCGCCTTCCTCTGACATATCGTCATCGGAAATTTCGGCGCCGTCCATCTCGCCATCGTCCATCTGCTCTTCGGCAGATTCGCTTTCATCAGCGGGCGCGCTTTCAGAGCCGGCATCCTCCTCGGAATTTTCCTGCTCTTCCTCGCCGCTGCGCTGCTGGTCTTCTTCTGAGGTCTCTTCCTGCTCGGCCTGTTCCGGGTCCTCGCCGAAATCCTCGGCCATTTCCATGGACGACAGCATATGCCGCACGACGCGGGCAAAGGCCTGCTGGTCCTCGATCACATTGGAGAGATTGGAAAAATCACTGCTGGCCTTTTCCTCGATGAAGGAGCGCCACAGATCCAGCACCTTACCAGCACTTTCCGGTGGCTTCTGACCGGTCAGCGCCTCACGGACCATCATCGCCACCGCTTCCGACAGGGGAGCATCCTCGCGCCGCTCGATGCCGGAAAAATTGGCCTTGGCATATTTTTCCGAGGTCATCGATTTCAGATTGGCGGCAACACCCGTCATCCGCAAGGCACCGATCGATTCCACCCGGGCCTGTTCGACCGCATCGAATACCGAACGAGCATCCTGCCCTTCCGGCGCCATGGAGGCATGAACTTTCTGGTCATGGCAGGCGAGCCGTAGCGCCATGGAATCGCCAAGACCCCGCGTCACCGCCAGTTCGTGGGCGGTTGGTCGCTTGGAAATTTCCGGCAGGCGAATCCGCTCGCCGGCAATGCCCGGACGATCATTGGCAAAAGCCACTTCGACATTGGCATCGCCGGCAATCGAGCGCACGCAGCCGGTAATCGCCCGGCGCAACGGTTCGGTATCGACCGCCGTGCCGGGTTTCGCCTGGGAATTATCGCCGCGACCTGCCATGTTCCTTAAGTCTCTTTTCAGGCGCCAAGAACGATATTGGCAGCACTTTCCTTGAGTTCAATGCCAAAGGCGCGCTGGTATTGCTCGGCCACCAGGGTCCGTTCCAGTTCGTCACATTTGTTGAGGAAGGTGACGCGGAAGGCAAAGCCGATATCACCGAAGATCTCGGCATTTTCCGCCCAGGTGATCACGGTACGCGGGCTCATGACGGTCGAAAGATCGCCATTGATGAAGGCAGACCGGGTCAGATCGGCCAGCCGCACCATCTTGGCCACATTATCCGGACCGTTCTGGGTGGCGGCAAAGCCCTTGACCTTGGCCAGGACGATATCGACTTCCTTTTGATGCGGCAGATAGTTCAGCGTGGTGACGATCGACCAGCGGTCCATCTGCGCCTGATTGATCTGCTGGGTACCGTGATAAAGGCCGGTCGTGTCGCCAAGCCCAACCGTATTGGCCGTCGCAAACAGCCGGAAAGCGGGGTGTGGACGAATGACGCGGCTCTGGTCGAGCAGGGTCAGGCGGCCAGAGGATTCCAGCACCCGCTGGATAACGAACATCACGTCCGGGCGACCGGCATCATACTCGTCGAACACTAGCGCCACATTGTGTTGATAGGCCCAGGGCAGAATGCCGTCCTTGAATTCGGTGATCTGCTTGCCGTCCTTCAGGACAATGGCATCCTTGCCGACCAGGTCGATACGGCTGACATGGCTGTCGAGGTTGACGCGCACGCAGGGCCAGTTCAGCCGGGCAGCGACCTGCTCGATATGGGTGGATTTGCCCGTGCCGTGAAAGCCGGACACCATGACGCGGCGGTTGTGAGCAAAACCGGCAAGGATGGCCAGCGTGGTTTCCCGGTCGAACAGATAGTCGGGATCGAGATCCGGCACATAGGCATCGCCCTTCGAATAGGCAGGCACGCGAATGTCGCTGTCGATGCCGAACACCTCCCGGACGGAAACTGTCGTGTCGGGCAGGTTGGCGATATCAAGGTCAATTTTGCTCATCGTCTCTCCAAGCCGGGCGGCATCTCCCAGCGCATACAATCAAGGTCGCATACAATCAGGTCGCATACGCAATCGGATATAGTCTTCGATTAACAGAAACCCGCCTGCTTTAACAATTGATAGGCCTGAATAACAGCCCGAAAACGCTCTTCAGAACCTCTGTCTCCGCCATTTGCATCTGGATGATGTTTTTTGACAAGCTCTTTATAGCGCCTCTTGATATCTTGTGCGGTGGCAGCGCCCGTCAAGCCCAGGGCATCGAAGGCTTTTGCTTCCAGCGTCTTCAATTTCCGCGCCTGCGGCTCGAACCGCGACGCATTGCCGCGCCCTTGCGAGACAAAGCCGAAAGGGTCCCTCATCCGCGCCTGCGCCGTGGCCGAGCCGGAGCGTTGGGTGGAGTGAATGGGTGATCCCTTGGCGGCCTTGTTGACGCCAACCGTCCAGGTCGGGCGATGACCGGTGATCGCCTCCTTCTGGTAGCGGGCAATCTCGCTGTCGGAAAGGCCGGAGAAGTAATTGTAACCCTTGTTATATTCCTTCACATGCTCGAAGCAGAACAGGAAAAACTGGCCTTCAGCATTGCGTCCGACAGGCGCACGGTGCACGCCCGGTCGCTCGCAGCCATCCCACTGGCACGTGGTGACAGGCGGTTCCGGTTCCGCATCCTTCTTGCGGCGCGTTCTGATCTTGTCGAAATATTTTGAGTCGAGTTTCATTGGCAAATTATGAGGCTTTCCCCATCTCACAACAAGAATTGACAAATCATATTGTTCTTGGCCATTTGGAGGCTTTTCTCAAAACGCCCGAATTGGTCAGCAGAATTGGACGCCATCGCATGCAGAGCCACCAGATGTCACTTCGCCAGATGATAGAGCAGAAATTGACACAGGCCTTCAAGCCCGAGCGCCTGCTGGTGATCGATGAAAGCCACCACCATGCCGGCCATCAACCGGATATGACCGGCACTGGAGAAACCCATATGCGGGTGCGCATCATCTCAGGCAGTTTTACCGGCCTCAGCCGCCTGGCCCGACACCGGGCTGTCACCGACCTGTTAAAGCCAGAACTGGATGCCGGCCTGCATGCGCTGGCCATCGAACCATCAGCCCCTGGCGAGGCCACACGCTGGTAGAGATCAGCCGGGCAGATTTTCGTTCAGAAAGCCCAGCACTTCCGAAGACGGCACATCATCGGCGACGAAAGACTGTCCGATACCGTGGGTAAGAATGAATGTCAGTTGACCCCCCTTGACCTTCTTATCCTGAGCTATGGCCTTCATCAGCTCTTCGGCGGGCGGCATATCGCCAGGAATTTCAGCGATCCGGGTGGGTAGTCCAACCTCTTTCAAATGGCGCTCGACCCGCTTTGCATCGTCAGGGCTGGCCAGATTGAGTCGGGCCGAAAATTCATGGGCCAGTACCATGCCAATGGCAACGCCTTCCCCATGCACAAGGCGGCGGCTATCATAGCCCGTGGCCGCCTCCAGCGCGTGGCCGAAGGTGTGGCCAAGATTGAGCAGAGCCCGGCGGCCATGTTCACGCTCGTCCGCCACGACCACATCGGCCTTGGCCTGGCAGGACAGCGCAATTGCCTGCGTGCGAGCCGCTCCACCGGCAAACACCTCGCGCCAATTGCGCTCCAGCCAATCAAAAAACTCCGGCTTGTCGATCAAGCCATATTTCGCCACTTCGGCATAGCCGGCGCGAAATTCCCGTTCGCTCAACGTATTCAGCACTGCGGTGTCAGCCAGAACCAGATCCGGCTGGTTGAAAATGCCAACCAGATTCTTGCCCTGCCTGGCATTGATACCGGTCTTGCCACCGACGGAGCTATCGACCTGCGACAAAAGCGAGGTCGGGATCTGCACGAACCGCACCCCGCGCCGGACGATGCCCGCCGCAAAGCCTGTGAGATCACCGATAACGCCGCCGCCAAGCGCGATCACCACATCATTTCGTTCGATGCGCGCTTCCAGCAGCACGTCGCAAACCTTGGTCAGGTGGTCGAAACTCTTGGTCTTTTCACCGGCGGGAAGGGTCAGCGACACGGTGTCGATTCCGTCGGCCTCCAAGCTGTCCATCAGCGGCCCATGGTAGAGTGCACCAACATTCTCGTCGGTGATGATGGCTGCCTTGCGGCCCTTAATACGGGTGGAAATCTCACCGCCCGCCCGCCCGATCAGGCCATCGCCGATCAGGATATCATAGGCGCGCTCACCAAGAGGTACATGGACTAGGCGCTCTGAGGATTCGGGACGTTCGGATGCCTGATCTGTACTCATCGCTTGCTCCTGCCTTTGCTGATATAGGCGATCACCGCATCCATCACCTCAGCGGAAATGGCTTCCTTGCGCCCATCGCGCGACAATACGGTAATATCGGCACGCTGGTAGATCGGGTAGCGCTCCAGCATCAGCTTTTCCAGCGTCTGTTTCGGGTCTTCGGTTTTCAACAGCGGGCGATGATCGCGCTTGTTGACCCGCTCCCAGAGCACATCCAGATCGGCTTTCAGCCAGATGGAAATGCCACCACGCTCGATCTGCCTGCGGGTCCTGTCATTGATAAAGGCCCCGCCGCCGGTCGAGACGACTTTCGGCCCGGACCTGAGCAGCCGCCGGATCACCCGGGTTTCCAGCGCCCGGAATTCCGCCTCGCCATAGGCTGCGAACAATTCGCTGATCGTCATACGCGACACACGCTCGATCTCGGTATCGGTATCGATGAACGGCAGGTTCAATTGCTGGGCCACGAGACGCCCGATCGCGGATTTTCCAGCCCCCATCAGGCCGACGAAAATCAGGTTTCGACGCCCGAGCACCGAGCGGGCACGCTCAGCAAGAGGTAGAACAGCATGGGGCATCGAGTGGGTCATCAGCCTTTTCGCAACAGGTTTACCACCCTATTGACAAATGCCGGGGCCACGTCAAGCACTTGCCGCGCATGCCAGCAAGAAACAATCACCTCCATGCCACTTGACCTCCCTTAAGTGCCAGGGGTTTAGGGCATTATCTGGCAGAAGCTGCCACGTTCCATCTTGAAACAGGAACGGCTCCAGCCGATATTGCTGATGTGTGTTGCACTGAGGGAAAAGCAAAACAGTTCTTTCCCGAAGAGATAAACGACACCCAGAGAACCCAAAGTGTTACAGCAAACTCGACTGCTTCTTCTGGGAAGCACGGCACTGTACACCATGCCTTTTAAGGCAGGAGGCCGTCATCATGCCCACCTTGTTCCGCTTCCTGTTCGTCATTGCCACTGTGGCGGCCATGATCTATGCGGCGATGTGGGCTCTGGTCATCTTCGTGGAACCAGGCCAGCGGGAGATCACCGCAACCATTCCCGCCGCGCAAATCAAGCCGCAGCAGCCATAACGGTGATGGCACAGACACCAAACAATAGAAACGACAGCATCCATGGTTGATCTCGGCCACGCCCGCATTGAAGCTTTCCTTGAGATGATGAGCGCCGAGCGCGGTGCGGCGGGCAACACGCTCTCTTCCTATGAACGGGATCTGGAAGATCTGCATGGCTTTCTGGCCACGCGCAAAGTCAGCGTCATGGCCGCCACCAGCGACGACCTCTCCGCCTATCTGGCCGATCTTGGCCATCGCGGTTTCGAAGCCTCCTCCCAGGCCCGCCGTCTGTCGGCGCTTCGGCAATTCTACAAGTTTCTCTATGCCGAGGGACTGCGCGGTGACGACCCGACATCGATCCTCGATACCCCGAAAAAGGGTCGGCCTCTGCCCAAGACCCTGTCGATTGCCGATGTCGACAAGCTCCTATCCCTGGCCCAGGCCGAGGCGGCGTTGGAAGGCCCAGACCGCCTGCAAAGGCTGCGGCGCCTGGCGCTGCTGGAGCTCCTCTATGCGACGGGCATGCGTGTCAGCGAACTGGTCTCACTTCCGGCCAATGTGCTTGCGCAGGAGGGCCGGTTCCTGGTGATCCGCGGCAAGGGTAACAAGGAACGGCTGGTACCGCTGTCGCGCTCGGCCATCGCCGCAATGCAGGTTTACGCGCAGGCCAAGGAAATCGAACAGGCAGAAAAACCACCCTCGAAAAAAACAGCGTCGAAACAAACAGAGTCGAAACTGGGAAAATCATCGGGCATTGGCTTCCTGTTTCCAGCCGCCAGCCGCGAAGGCTATCTGCCCAGGCAGGTTTTCGCGCGGGAATTGAAGGATCTGGCCATTCGCGCCGGTCTCAGCGGCGATGCGGTGTCGCCGCATGTGCTCAGGCATGCCTTTGCCAGCCATTTGCTCGAAAACGGCGCGGATCTGCGTGTTGTGCAGGAATTACTGGGACATAGCGACATTTCGACGACGCAAATCTACACGCATGTGCTCGAAGAAAGGCTCCAGATTCTGGTTGAGACACATCACCCTCTTGCAAAACATAGGAAAAACCACGATTAGAAGCCCGGCTAGGCGATGTGCTAAGCCCCTTGGGTTGGCACGCAAATTGTCTGCAAGACAGACATGCGGCCAAGCATTGCGAAGACATTTACGGTTTCACACCATCAAGGATGGGTGGTGAGATCAGGCATATAGTCAGAGATTACGATGGCCGCCGCTCAGCCAACATCGTAAAGCAGGATAGAGTAACGGATCGGAACGGACCTGATGATCAACTATCTCGATTTCGAAAAGCCTATTTCCGACCTCGAAGGCAAGATTCACGAGTTGAAGAAGCTGAAGAGCGAGGATGAAAGCATCGACACCTCGGAAGAGATCGGTCGTCTGGAAGTCCGCGTGCGCGAAGCCATGGAAGAGATTTATTCCAAGCTGAATGCCTGGCAAAAAACCCAGGTCGCCCGCCATCCGCAGCGTCCGCATTTCGTCGATTACGCCTCACGCCTGTTTACCGACTTCACGCCGCTGGCCGGCGACCGCAAATTTGCCGAGGACGCAGCCATCCAGGCTGGCTTGGCCCGTTTCCGGGGTATACCGGTGGCCATTATCGGCCAGGAAAAAGGCAGCGACACCAAATCGCGCCTGAAGCACAATTTCGGCAGCCCCCGGCCTGAAGGATATCGCAAGGCGATCCGCGTCATGGAAATGGCCGACCGTTTTGGTCTGCCGGTGATTTCGCTGGTCGATACCGCTGGCGCCTATCCCGGTGTCGGTGCGGAAGAGCGCGGCCAGGCCGAAGCCATCGCCCGCTCGACGGAAATGTGCCTTAACCTGAAAGCCCCGTTGATATCCGTCGTCATCGGCGAAGGCGGCTCCGGCGGCGCCATTGCCATTGCCACCGGCAACCGCGTCTATATGCTGCAACACGCCATCTATTCGGTGATTTCGCCTGAGGGTGCGGCCTCGATTCTATGGCGCGACAGCACGCGCGCCAAGGAAGCCGCCACCAATATGAAGATCACGGCGGAAGACCTGAAGGGTTTCGGCATTATCGACGACATCATTCTCGAACCGGTTGGCGGCGCCCATCGCAACCCCGAGACAGTGATCGACCGCACGGGAGAAACCATCGCGGCGGCGCTGAAGGATATGTCGGGCCAAAGCGGGGCAGAGCTGCGCGCGGCGCGGCGCCAGAAATTCCTCGATATCGGTCGCAACCTGTAAACCGCCCCGAGTACAACTCCTTTTGCATCGGCATGCGATGCAGCCGGTGATTTGCCCCATAAATGTTTCAATCGGGCCTTATACCGACAGTCATAACCATGGACTGTCGGTATTAGGTGTTGTGAACGACAAAAGCCTTGGCAATTAAGGCAAAGCGTGGAATGGGCAATCAGTGCCCGTTCACACTTTAGAAACCATATTCGGGCAAGGATCGAGACTGGATCGACAGGCTCCGACTTGATATGGTCCCGCCTGAATGATCAATGCTTCGTCGTTCCATGATAAGGACATGCTCACGCATCCTTGTCCTGAAAGAATGCCTCCGCCCCAATGAGACCCAGTTGAGCTCGACAATGCGCCTTTCAAACGCCGCCCTGCTGATCGCCACCGCCCTGCTTCTGGCAGGGTGCAACGACACCTTGGATAGCGTCAGCGAAAAGAAGATGCCGGCCAATGTGTCCAACAAGGTAGAGCAGCCGCTGCCACCTGAAATCCTCGCCTCGCTGAAGGCGAAGGGCATGGAGCGAAACTCGCCGATCGCCATCCGGATTTTCAAGGAAGAAGGCGTTCTGGAAATCTGGAAAGCCAAGACTGACGGGCGTTTCGAGAAAATTGCCGACTACCAGATTTGTGCGTGGTCCGGGAAACTGGGACCGAAAGAGAAGGAAGGCGACCGGCAGGCGCCGGAGGGATTCTATGCCCTGACGCCCGCCAATCTCAATCCTTATTCAAAATATTATCTGGCGATCAATACCGGTTTTCCCAACAAGTATGATGCCGTCAACAATCGCAACGGCACCAATCTGATGATCCATGGGGCCTGCTCGTCCTCCGGCTGCTATTCGATGACGGATGCCCAGATCCTGGAAATCTATGCCTTTGCCCGCGATGCCTTTCGCGGCGGCCAGCAGACCGTGCAATTGCAAGCCTTTCCGTTCCGCATGACCGCCGAAAACATGGCCCGGCATCGCTACAGCACCCACATGCCTTTCTGGCAGATGCTGAAGGCTGGCTACGACCAGTTCGAAGTCACCAAACAACCGCCGCAGGTTGGGGTTTGCGACAAGAAATATGTCTTCAACCAGCAGGTCGAAGCAGGCAAAAGCCTGAACCCGGCTGGTGCCTGCCCACCGATGAGCACACCACCGCAACTGTCTGCGGCGCTTGCCTCCTATAATTCAGCCTATAGCCGCGACTATGCCAAGGCCATGAAGAAGTATGAGGACAAGGTCTGGTACGATCCGAGCGAAGCCGAACGCAAGGCTCTGGTTGCCGACCTGAAGAAAGGCCGCGACCTGGCCTATGCGCCGACAGGCTCGGCGCTGAAGGCTGGCAAGCTGTTGAAATTGTCCGAGGTCGCCGACCCCGCCAATCCGGTCATCAGCCCACGCAAAACCGCAGCGACAGCCGCCCCGCTGTTCGCATCGCTGGACAATTCCGCCAAGACCGGTCGCTATGGCGCGCCAAGCGATCCGCAGACAGCAAGCACTATGAGTTCTGGTGCTCCGGCCAACATCGACCCAACGCAGACGGCAACCGTCGCACTCCCGGCCACCGGCCCGGTTCCCGTGCCGAACCCGGTCGCGCCGCCGCAGGCCAGCATGGTGGCCATGGATGCGGCCTCTGAGCCAGCGGCGAAACCCTTCTGGAAATTCTGGGCCGCCCGGTGACCCCGGAGCCGGAAGACATCCTGGACCTCAAAGGGCTGAAATGCCCGCTTCCCGTGCTAAAATCGCGAAAACGTCTGTCTGGGATGGCGGTCGGTAGCCGGCTCATTGTCGAAACCACCGATCCCCTGGCGATTATCGATATCCCGCATTTCTGCCGGGAAGACGGATATATCCTGCTGTCCAGCGAGAGATCCGCGACCGGCCACCGTTTTGTGATCGGCAAACCGGATCAGATGCCCACCCGATAAAGCAGCGTCCGAGATAACCGCCGATCAGAAGGTCATGCCCGGCACTGCCAGGGGATTGTCTTCCAGAGCCTTCCGATCCGGTCGGTCTATCGCCACTTTACCTGTGAAGGCATCAAACAAGTCCCGCACATAGGCTTCGTCCAGCCCATCAGTAATCATCACCAGCCGGCTCCGGCGGTCGGAGGGATCAGGCCAGGCTGCCAGCCGATGCGGCGGATGAAAGATCGATTGCACACCATGAATGACGACCGGCCGCTCGGGATCGTCTTTCAGCCCGACCACCGCCTTCATCCGCAGCATTTTTTCACCATGAGCCGACCGTAGCAGGTCGATGAACATATGGAGCGCCGCCGGATCGACCGGATCGTCGTGCAGGATGGAGAAGGAGCGGATCGTGGCGCCGTGACGTGTGACATCGTCATGGTGATGGTGGGCATGATGATGGTCGTGGTCGTGGTCGTGGTCGTGGTCGTGGTCGTGGTGACGATGATCCTCCGCGTGTTGCTCTTCCTGCAACCACCGCGCCACGTCCGGCATTTTTGTCGCCGGATCATAAAGACCATTGTTCAGGATCACCGCTTCACCGGCAGCCGATGTTTCCGCATCGACAACAACCGCCCGTGGGTTCAGCCCGGCAATCCGGCTCTTCAACCTTGCGACGGCACCTTCATCAGCAAGGCTCGCCTTGGTCATCACCAGCCGGTCGGCCACCGCCACCTGCCGGACAGCTTCGCTGTAACTGTCCAAAGTTTTCTCGCCATTGACCACATCAATCACGGTGACAAGCCCTTCCAGCTGAAACGATTGAGACAAAACAGGATGTCCCATCACCGACTGCATCACCGGGGCGGGGTCCGCCAATCCGGTGGTTTCGATCACCACCCGCGACAAGGTCTTGATCCGCCCGGTCTGCAAGGCATCAACCAGTTCGGCCAGCGTATCAATCAATTCACCCCGCACCGTGCAGCATAGGCACCCATCCGAAAGCTGAACGATGGAATCGCTGGAGGCTTCGACCAAGAGGTGATCGATCCCCACTTCGCCAAATTCATTGATGATCACCGCCGCGTCGCGCATGGCGGGATCTTTCAGCAGCCGGTTGAGCAGCGTGGATTTTCCTGCGCCGAGAAAGCCGGTCAGAATCGAAACAGGAATGCGGTCGGCAAGGGCAACCATGGTCATGACCTCTTCTTATACGAAGGCTGGGAGATGCTCACGCATCCTCGACTTGAAAGAATTTCGAATTTTACAAATCTATTAAAGGCTTGAGGTATTCGAAAAGAAAACACGGACTGCCATTATCAATGGCGCCCCGCATTACATTTGCGGGCGCGGCGTGGGGCGGGGAACTTCGCCCATCTGCTGCTGTTTGGCACCCGAAGCAGCCGGTGGCGGATCCGGCGGCTCACTGCCGGGGATGAGGCCAGCAAAGACTGGCACCGGCGGCGCGGACATTTCATGGATATAGGGCGATTGCAGCTTCATCCGGCCGGTCTCGTCCCGGGTTTCGCTGCGCCGCTTGCGTGCCTCCGTGGAGCACATTTCGGCAGACACGTCATTCACCGCGTTCAAACCGTCAACGCTGTCAGGCCCTAGCGCCGAAAGGCGCGATCCCTGAGCATTGGGTCGATCGAAATATTTCTGGAGCAGATTGGCGGAAATATCGGCGCGTGCCGCCAGGCTGTCAGCGCCCATAACCACGGTGATCAGGGTGCGGCCATTGCGGGTCGCAGAGGTGATCTGATTGAAACCGGAGGCACAGATATAACCGGTCTTCATGCCATCGACCCCATCGAAGCGGCCGACCAGCATGTTGACATTGGGATAGATCTTTTTGCCGGTATCAATCGCTTCGATCTTGAAATAGCCTGCATATTCAGGAAATTCGCGGCGAATGGTCACGGCCAGCACCGCAAGATCGCGAGCCGTGGAATATTGTCCGGGGGCTGGCAGCCCATTCGGATTGACGAAATGGCTGGATGTCATGCCAAGCCGGGCCGCCTCGGCATTCATCCGAGCAACGAACGCCGTCTGGCTGCCACCGACATTTTCAGCCACGGCCATGGCAATGTCATTGGCGGATTTCACCAGCATCATCTTCAAGGCGTCGTCCAGCGTCATTTTCGAGCCGGGCTTGAAAAACATTTTGCTCGGCGCTTGCGACGCTGCAAAGGCACTCAGTGTCACCACGCTATCCAGACGCACTTCGCCGGCTCTCAGCGCCCTGAACGTCGTATAGGCCGTCATCAGCTTGGTCAGCGAGGCCGGATACCATTTCTTGAAACTATCCTGGTGCTCCAACACCGTCAGGGAGTTGACATCCACCACCAGCACGGGGTTGGCGGCGACCGTAGACGGCAGCATGGCGGCACACAAGGCAACGGCAACAAAGGCGCGCCGGATCTGGCGAGGCAGCACAGACAATGACTTCTCCTTCCGGAAACTGGACAGGCAACCCTGAATGTCTCTCGCATCGGGCAACCATATGTCCTATATGTCGAACCAATGGCAAAGCCCATCAGTAACGTCAATTGCAACCGAGTGATAAATGAGCCGGACCCGCCCGGTTCAAACGCATGTGATCAGGAAAACCGATGCCAATCTTGAACCGCGCCGCAGAACTGGAAGCCGATGTCCGGCAATGGCGCCATCATCTGCACCAGAATCCGGAAATTCTGTATGACGTCCATGAGACGGCTGCCTTCGTGGCGGAAAAACTGACGGAATTCGGCGTCGATGAGGTGGTGACGGGTTTAGGGCGCACCGGCGTCGTTGGTCTGATCAAGGGACGCGGCGATGGCAGCCGGGTGATCGGCCTTCGCGCCGACATGGACGCCCTGCCTCTACAGGAAATCACCGGCAAACCCTGGGCCTCGAAAACCGATGGCCGCATGCATGCCTGTGGCCATGACGGCCATACCGCCATGCTGCTGGGTGCCGCGAAATATCTGGCCGAGAACCGTAATTTCAACGGCTCGGTTGCCGTAATTTTCCAGCCCGCCGAAGAAGGCGGAGCAGGCGCGCTTGCCATGGTGGAAGACGGCCTGATGGAGCGCTTCGACATCGCCGAAGTCTATGGCATGCACAACATGCCCGGCATGCCGGTTGGCACCTTCGCGATCCGCAAGGGCGGGATCATGGCCGCTCCGGACAAATTCTTCATCACCATCAAGGGCCGTGGCGGCCATGCTGCCGAACCGCACCGCGCCATCGATCCGATTGCCATCGGCGCCCAGATCGTCACCAATCTGCAATTGATCGCGGCGCGCAGCGCCAATCCGGTGCGCTCGGTCGTCGTCTCCGTCACCCGCTTTCAGGCAGGAACGACCCACAACATCATTCCCGAGCAGGCCGAACTGACCGGTACTGTGCGCACCCATGACGACGAAACACAGGACATGGCAGAGCGCCGGATCCGCGAAATCGTCGCTGGCATCGCCAGCGCCCATGGAGCAGAAGCAGAGGTGATCTATGAGCGCCCCTGCCCGGTCACGGCCAATCATCCTAAGGAAACCGACAATGCCGCCCGCGCCGCCATCGATATCGTCGGCGAAGGTAATGTTAACACCGACGTTGATCCCTCCATGGCAGGCGAAGACTTCGCCTTCATGCTGAAGGCCAGACCCGGCGCCTATATCATGATCGGCAATGGCAATACGGCGGGCCTTCACAACCCGGCCTATGATTTCAACGACGAAGCCATCGCCTACGGCATTTCCTACTGGGTCAGGCTTGCCGAACAGCGGCTGGGGGATTGAGATATCGCAAGGAAAAGGCTTGGCTTCACGAACGGGTTTTTGTATGGAGATAGGCAGTGGTTCCGTAGCTCAGCAGGATAGAGCATCAGATTCCTAATCTGAGGGTCACGCGTTCGAATCGCGTCGGAATCACCATTTTTAAGCCAAAAGCGAAATAAACGATATTTTGCAGTGCGGCTGCCATATTTTCACAAGCTTTTTGGAATTAGGAACTAATATCGGTCGACCGGGCGCGGACCTGCGTCGGCTCATGCTGAAGTTATCATGCTTCAGAGAGGCTTTTGGACTTCGGAGTGTATTGGTGACCGTGAGAACTGCGAAAAACGATAGCGTCGTGACACCGCCCGCCGTTCCTGTACGGCGAGCTGCCGCAGAGCGCTATGCGCTGGTTGCACCAACCTCGGCGGCGCGCTGGCTGCTGCTGGCCGTCTTGATGGCCAGCGCCTATTTTTTCTACGGTTTCATCGTGCCGTTGCTGGCCGCCATGGTGATCGGCTTTGCAAGCTGGCCGATCTATCGGCGCATCCTGGGCCTCGCCCGTGGCAATAGGACAATTGGTGCGACGATTGCCATCATTCTTGTCGTCTCCTTCATTGTCGTTCCCATTTCACTTGCTGGTATCTATGCCGTCGATGAGGTGAAAAGCTGGGGCGTCTGGGCCTTGAGGGCCAATGAAGTCGGCGCGCCGGTCCCGCAATGGTTAATCCAGGTTCCTCTGGCCGGAGCCTGGCTTTCCGAGCATTGGGATCAATATGTCGGCCATCCCGGCGCGCTTGGTGAATTGGTGCAACTGATCAGCGGCGCCAATATCGGCACGATTTACCGTGGCCTGCTGGTGGTCGGCTCCTCGGCCTTCCACAGTTTTCTCACCCTGCTCTTCATGCTGATCGCCCTGTTTTTCGTCTATCGCGACGGGGAGCGGATTGTCGCGCAAGTTGATATTGTCGGTGAACGCATCCTGCCCGGTCGCTGGGAACGGGTATCTCGTCTGGTTCCGCTGACCATCAGTTCCACGGTGACCGGCATGACGATCATTGCGGTCGGCGAAGGCATCGTGCTTGGCCTCGCCTATTGGATCGCCGGCGTGCCTTCCCCCGTCACGCTGGGCATTATCACCGGCTTCATGGCGCTCATTCCCGGTGGCGCGCCGCTGTCCTTCACCCTGGTCTCGATCTATCTGGTTGCCAGCGGATCGACCATTGCAGGGGTCGGATTGCTTGCCTGGGGAACTGTGGAGCTTTTCATTGTCGATAAGACATTGCGACCGAGACTGGTGGGCGGACCAATCAAACTCCCCTTCCTGCCAACATTCTTCGGCCTGATCGGCGGCGTCAAGACCATGGGCATGCTCGGCCTGTTCGTCGGCCCGGTGCTGATGGCGATCCTGGTGGCCATCTGGCGCGAATGGCTCCTGGAAGCCAAACAGCCAGAGTGATCGCGCTTCGGCAGCGCTTTACGCCAAACCGGTTCGGAAATTCCTGCCAGGCAAACAAGCCGATAGGGAAATCTATTTAGAAACTCAGTTGATATAGCCGAGCCTGATAGCCTTGGCGATTGCCTGTATACGGTTGACCGAATCAAGCTTGATCGTCGCCGATCCCAGGTAAGCATTGACGGTATGGACCGAGAGGCCGAGATTTTCGGCAATTTCTTCGCTGATCCGCCCGTCGCCCGCCAATTGCAGGCAGGCGATTTCCCGGTCGCTCAACGCCTCGGAGGGCGCTACTTTTCGCTCGCTCAGGGACAGAATGTCCATCATCAGCTTGCAGCTGCGATTATGCATGTCGATCATTACATCACTATCGAGATCCTCAGATCCGTTTAATGCGAAGATGACATAGCCATTGCCGACAGCGCCCAGCCGGACAGGAAAGGCAACACCCGAAAACGGCAGATTGCCAGCAGGCAGGCGCGATACGAAAGCCCCAAACTCACTGCTGATACAGAATGTGGCGTTGTCCTTGGCATTCCACATCAAAGGCAGCAGCAAATCGTCGATATGGCTCAGCAGAAGGTCGCCATAGCAGGACACAAATGCGTCGCTATAGCTGCCGACCATGCCGCTAGCCGCCCAGCTTTCACATTCGCATTGCAACATGCGTTTACGCGGCAGGCCTGAACCCGCAACCCGAAACACCGCGAAGCTGCGGGCGTTGATCGTCTTCTGCATGGCAATCAGCCGAGGAAAAATATCGCCCCGGTTCGCAGCCAGCCGGGCTTTCAGATCTGCCGCCGATCCTGTCCTGCCGCTCGACATGTCTGCATTAAACGCCATGGCTGCCTTTCATACCAACGCTTGAAGATGCGAACGCATCTCCATCTTGAAGTGGTTGTGGATGTCTCAAGACATCAAAGACTCGAGATATCCTGAATTAGAATGCCAACCGTCACCTTGAAGGGCAGTCGGCGTTAGACCAGATTGTTGCGAACCGCGTAGGCAATCGCTTCAGAGCGAGTTTTCGTAGCTGTCTTGCGCATCACACTGGTGATGTAATTATTGATTGTATTGCGGGAAATACCCAGAATCGTGGCTATTTCATCGCTTGTCTTGCCTTCAGCAATCCAAAATAGGCATTCCAATTCACGTTCCGTCAGCTCAAAATCACGATCTGCTTTCTGCGACCGTCCCGTCGACAGGCTAACGCAATAGGCTGCCAACAAACCCACGTCCCGCAACCGGTCCGGCGAGATTACAAATCCGTCCGGAAGAAGCATGACCAGCGCCAGCCGTGTGCGCCCAACATTGAACATGACGGAGCAATATTGACGGCTGGCCCCTAAGGGCAGTTCCAGGTCGTCAGGCAGGAGCACGAATTTTGCTTGCAGCAGACCCAAGCATTTTTCAAGCTCTGTGGCCCGTGAACAGGCAGCCGACAATTCCGTGGCAACCCCACGCGCCAGATCGAACGGCCAGTCGGCCGTCACCACGAAATCCAGCCCATGTTCCTGAATAAGGTCGTATCGCGCCAGGAGATAGTGCGAAGCTCCGGCATAATCCGTCAGGATATGCATTGCCACCCGAAGCTTTCCTGAGGACGCTGCCGAGGAAAGCTGCCTGATCATCGCATCACGCAACCTGGGCCCTTCAGGCCTGTTCGCCGTCTTCTGGCTACGGATCCCTTGATAGCCCCCAGGCTCAAGGAGTTCGACACTCATAAGGCTCCCCTTTCAAGGGACGAAACGGCCACCTCTCTATATGCTTTGCCACGGAAGCCGCCCATTCCGTGGTTAGGCGCGTCATTCGAAACATGCCGAATCACCATGTTGTTATTGTATGTAAATAACTTCTAAACGCTACGGGGATTAGTACAGAAGGTGTGGCTTATCCGCACCATACAAAAAAGCTGCGCCGACTTTCGCCAGCGCAGCTCCCCTATTCGATTGGATTGAAGGATCAGGCTGCGTTCTCGACCGCCCATTTGCGCAGGATCTTGGCAGCGCGCTCTTCCGAGATTTCCACCATACGCGCCAGGCGCCGTTCCGGGCCTTCCTTGACGCGACGGTTGAAGCCGCCATTCGGGTCATTGTCGAGGGCAAGGACATCATCAGCGCTATCGAAGCCGAAATCGGAACCAAAGCCATCCATCAGGCCGCCGCCGGCACCGGCATCAAGACCGGGCGAGAAGTCGGGCAGTTCCAGTCCGGCAATAGCGTCGCTGCCACCCTCAAGCGCCGCAGTTCCACCGCCGCCCATCGAGCGTACCATCGGACGAATGCCCATCCAGACAACAAGGAAAGCAACGGCGAGGAAGGCAAGCGAGTTGATAATACCCGCCATGTTGCGGCTGAGGATTTCCATCACACCGGGTCCGGTTGGAGCCTCGCTCAGCAGCTGATTCTCCAGGAAGTCCATCGCCGTCAGCGTCACCACGTCGCCACGCTTGTCATCGAGCCCAGCAGCCGATTTGACGATCTTCTGCATTTCCGCCAGATAGGCATCGATCTTGGCCTGATCGACCGGCTCGCCGACCATGGTGGCGATACGCTGCTTGTTGACCACCACGGCCACGGAAAGCTTGTCCAGCGTATAGCCGTTCTTGACGGTGGCAATCGTCTTGCTGTTGATTTCGTAGTTGGTCTGCTCTTCCTTCTTGTCCTGCTGGTCGGACGATTCAGGGCCAGCACCGCCCGCTTGCGGAGCTGCCTGCGGAATATTCTGCTCCACAGTCGCTGCGGTATCGGATTGCCGCTGCTGCGACTTCTGCGCTTCCTTGGTGGTGCGGGTCGAGCGTTCGACCTTGGATTCGGGATCGTAGACCGTTTCCTGGATCTGCTGCTGGTCGGTATTCAACTGCGCCGTGACGCTGGAGCGGAAATTGTCCATACCGAGGAAAGGTGCGAGCGCCTTGTCGATGTTCGATTCGATTTCCTGTTGAACCGACTGGGCAACGCCGAGATTCCGGTTTGCAGCCCCACCCGTCTCATCGCCCGATGCCAGCAACTGGCCGGTCGAATCCAGAATGGTGACATCATCGACTTCAAGACCTGGTACAGCCGACGCCACCAGATGGCGAATCGAAGCTGCGGATTTGCGACCAGCATCGGAGCCGGCTCTGATCATCACCGAGGCCGTTGGCTTCTGCGCGCCGCGCCGGAAATTCCCGACATCCGGCATGACGATATGCACGCGGGCTGCCGCAATACCGTTGATCTGCTGGATCGTCCTGGCAATCTCGCCCTCAAGGGCGCGCACCCGGGTCACTTCCTGCATGAAGGATGTCAGACCTAGGGAGCCGACATTATCGAACAGTTCGTAGCCAGCATTGGTGCTATTGGGCAGGCCGCGTTCGGCCAGCAACAAACGGGCTTTGCCGGTCATTCCGGCCTGGACCTGAATGCTCTTGCCATCGGCGCCAGTCTGGAAACCGACGCCCGCTTCAGCCAGCGCAATACTGATTTGATTAACGTCTGTCGCTTCGAGGCCAACGTAAAGGGTCTCAAAGGCAGGCTTATTAATAAAAAACGCCGCACCGATAACCAGCGCCACCGAAACGACGCCAACACCCGCAAGGGTCCATAGTTTAGTCGGTCCCAAGGACGAAAGGTTCTTGAAGACCTGGAGTAGTTGATTGAACAGATTCATTCTGTCTCGCACCGTCAAACATGAGGTTACGGCTTTTGGCCTAGTGTCACCCTAGGACGCGAAGCTTGTGCGAGCGTTTCCTGAAGCCTGCGAAGGAAGCCCGGTGTGCGGAAACGAATGTCCCAAAACGAAGATCGCCCCGGAAAGGAGCGATCTGAACACTTTAGTATTTGTGTATTTATGGAATTACAAAATTCTTTCTCTTTATTTCTACGTATTTGCGGGGGCAAACGGCCTCGCACTTCTGCTGGAAATGCTCTCTCGGGGCTTGCAGAGATCAGAAAAAATCGAAATCGCCGGCAACTTTGCTGAGAGGCTGCGAATGGCCATGACGCAAACCATCGCCCAGTGCCTTCTGCATTTCGGCCAGCTTGACGAGGCTGAGCGCCGTCGTCATGTCCACTTTCCAGTCATCGGAAACATCCGCCGTAATGGTATCGATAAATTCCGCCAACCCGCGCGATTTCTGCACGGCGAGATCGATACCTTGCAAGACTTTCAGCGTCTCGGCTGATTCCAACGCCTTTGAGCCACCCAGTTCCAGTAATTGCGGCTCGACCCGCTCGATCAGATAGGCAACGTCGTGAAGTTCCGTCACAACACGCATCAGAATTTCAGGTAGTGATTCTTCCACGCTCGTGGCCTCCAATACTGACTCAGGCTTCGCAGTTCTGTTCTCCCGGAACCCACCACGGACAAAAGCCGCGCGGCACGCACCATTTATGCTTTTTATTCAGTCCCGCCCTGAGCTTGTGTAAACGAGCGAGGGGTTGTCCATTCCGCTCATCCGAAACCGTAAACAAGGTTCGGATTGTCATTCATTTCATGCCAGCCTTGCTCGAATACATCGTGCCGTCAGCCGCATCACATACCTTGGATTGTCCTTCAAAATCGTTACGCAACTTTGATCAATATGGATTGCCTGTGAAAGAACGGAACCGTTAAAAAAATTCGATTGAGCTTTCCACCGGCTTTTGCACTTTGACCGGTCGCTGTTCCATGGCCACGGTCTTTTGCGTTTCCGCTCCTGTCAGAGGATACTGGCGGGCACGACCGCTGATCGGCCAGAATTCCAGCTTGCGGCCATGCTCGCCGCCCGTGGAAGAGCCAACCACCTTGATGCCTTCATCTTTCAGAAACTGTGCAGCGAAGGCGGCATTCTGTTCGCCAACATTCGAGAACGTCGCAATCGTCTTGGCGCCCCCGAAAATCTTGGCTTCCAGACGATCGCGCCGAGCTCCCTTCTTCAAGAGGCCGTTGATCAGCAACTCCATCAGATGGACGCCATAGCGCGTGGCATCCCCGCCTCCCATGCCGGGATTGGCAGAGCCCGGCAGGAGGAAATGGTTCATGCCTCCGACACCGGCAATGGGATCACGTATGCATGCAGCCACGCAGGAACCCAGGATGGTTGAAAGCACCACATTCGGGTCGCTGACAACCTTGTATTCACCTTGAATAATATGGACCCTGCGAGCCGCAGCTTCGTCACTCATTTTAATGCTCCGAAAACAGCTTCAATGGCCGCCTTCATCTTTTCGATGGTAAACGGCTTGGCGAGGACGTTATTGGCACCCAATTGGGCCGCCTTCTGCACCAGCGCCCTGTCCCCTTGGGCAGTCAGAATGATGAAGGCCGCCTTCTTGGTCGCTGGATTGGCGCGAACAGCCTGGAGAAGGCCGAGACCGTCCATCTTCGGCATATTGAAGTCAGAGATCACCAGATGATGGGGCTGTTGCGCCATGATCTTCATCCCCTGCTCACCGTCACCGGCAGCCGTGATCTGCTTGAAACCCAGCTGAGTCAGCGCATCACTTAAAAGCAAGCGGCTGGTCACCTGGTCGTCCACTATCAGGACCTTAATTTTTTCAGCTATTGACATTATTCATAACCTTCTTTCCGTGCGGCCGTGAGTTTGAGAATTTCTTCGCCGATTGAGCCAAGCGGCAATTGATGCTCGACGGCACCCAGTTCATGGGCAACGCGAGGCATACCATAGACCACACAGGTCTTTTCGTTCTGCCCTATGGTCCGTGCGCCTGCACTTCGCATTTTGAGCAATCCAGACGCTCCATCGCGTCCCATACCTGTCAGTATGACGCCAACAGCATTGCGTCCAGCCAATTCCGCCACCGAATCAAAGAGAACATCGACCGATGGCCGGTGTCCATTGACCGGGGGCGTGTCCAGCAAACGGCAACTGGGAGCGGATGCGTTCACCACTTGCAGATGCCGTTCTCCACCAGGGGCCAGGTAGATCTTACCGATCTGCAATCTGGCACCGTCCGTTGCTTCCTCTACCACCGGAGCGCAGAGCCGGTTCAGCCGCTCAGCAAAACTCTTGGTAAATGTCGGCGGCATATGTTGGGTAATCACCGTCGGCGGGCAATTAGGTGGAAACTTCTGCAACACGGCAATCAGCGCTTCGACACCCCCTGTCGAGGAACCGATCGCCACGATTTTGCGACCCACCCGAAAATCGGCCGCAGGCGTGGCAACAGGCGCTGCCTGCATGATCTGCCGGCGCTGGGAGCGGGCCGCAGCCTTGACCTTCTCGGCAAGATCGCCGAACGGACGAGCCTCACCCGGCATCGGCTTGCCGACACAGTCGAATGCGCCAATTTCCAAGGCAGCCAGCGTCGCTTCAGCTCCGCGATGGGTCATGGTCGAAACCATGATCACCGGCATCGGCCGCAGCCGCATGATCTTTTCGAGAAATTCCAAACCATTCATGTTTGGCATTTCAATATCGAGCGTCACCACATCCGGGTTCAGCTGCTTGATGGCGGCACGTGCCTCCATGGCATCCTTGGCCTGGCCAATGACGCTGACTTCCGGATCGGAATTGAGAACGGCGGTGATCAGTCCCCGCATGGTTGGGCTGTCATCGACGACAAGAACGCGAGCGGCTGATATCATGCTTTGCGCCCTCCGGTCTTGCCGGTATATTTGTAAGTGGTGATACCGATATTATCGAACAGGTTCTTCGGATCGCCAGATACCCGCTCGGAGTGGCCGATATAAAGATGACCACCTTCCGGCAGAAGCCCGGCAAACCGCGACCAAATCTTCACCTGGGTGGGCTCATCGAAATAGATCACCACATTGCGGCAGAAGATCACGTCGAACGGTCCTTTGATCGGCCATTGCGCCATCAGATTCAGCTCGTTGAAGGTGATCAGCTTCTTGACCCGATCATCGACCTGGAATTTCCGGCGTCCACCGACATCGACATCGCGGAACCATTGCTTGCGCATGGCTGGGCTCACGGTTTCCAGCGCCGTTTCGTCATAGGCTCCGGCCCGGGCCAGCGCCAGGATCTTCGGATCGATATCCGTTGCCAATATCCTGAAATCGTAATCGGCAGCATTCGGCATCAAGGACAGGACCGTCAGGGCGATGGAATAGGGCTCCTGCCCATCGGAACAGGCGGCAGACCAGATCCGCACGCGACCACCGGCCTTGGCGCGGTTGATCAACCCCGGCAGAACCTCGGTGCGCAAATGATCGAAGTGATGGTTCTCACGAAAGAACCGGGTGAAATTCGTTGTCAGATGCGACAACATTTCACGTCGCGCCCCGGCCCCCTCCTGGGACGACACGAGCGCGCAATACTCCCGAAAGCCACGCAATCCAAGATTGCGAATATGCTTCGACAGTCTCGAATAGACAAGGGAAGCCTTGGAATCGTTCAACGCAATCCCGGCATCGGCATAGATCATCGCAGCAATTTCGTTGAGATCGCGACGGGTCAACGGGTATTCGCCACTGGCCATGATCTCGTCGTCCGATTGCCGGCTATGCGCAGAAAAGGTCGATGTCATGCCGCTTCGCTTTCAGTTTCAGAGAAAAGGCCCGCCAGCTCAATCAAACAGATCATCCGTTTGTCAATGGCGAGGATGCCTCTTGCGTATTGACGCTCGAGATCAGACGAGACCTCAGGTGTCGGTTGGATTGTCTCATCTGTCACGCTCAGTACGTCGGACACGGCATCCACCAGCAGGCCGACGACCTTGGTCCTGGTCTGGACCACGATAATCACATGCCGGACTGTCGGTTCTGTCCGCTTCAGCCCGAGCCGAATCGCCAGATCGACGATCGGCAAGACGGCTCCGCGCAGGTTGATCACGCCCATCACGTAATGAGGAGACTGCGGCAACGGCGTTGCGGGGGTCCATCCACGGATTTCCCGCACCTGCATGATGTTGACGCAAAACTCCTGATCACCGATACGAAACGCGATCAACTCGCGATTTCCCTGAACCAGACTTTTGACCGCATTCGACATAGAACTATCCTGCGACGGCTAACGACATTTCCTGCTTGAGAGACTGACCGCGCGAGGCAGCGACGACAGCATCCACATCCAGGATCAGAGCCACGCGGCCATCGCCCAGAATGGTTGCCGCGGCGATGCCGGGCACATGCGTATAGTTAGCCTCGAGGCTCTTGATGACCACCTGGCGCTGACCCTGGATGGCATCAACCATCAAGGCGCGCTGACCGCCACCTTCCGATTCAACCAGCAGAGCAACACCATCGATCGGGTTGGCCTGGACTGACCGGAAATTCAGGATCCGACCGACATCCACCAATGGGCAGAAGCTGTTGCGGATCGAAATCAGCCGCTGGTTGGCCCCGAAGGAATGGATGTTCTGCGCTTCCGGCTGCAAGGTTTCAACGATAGCCGTCAACGGAACGACAAGCGTCTGACCGGCAACCGTGACCACCATGCCATCCAGAACCGCCAGTGTCAGCGGCAAGCTCATGGTAAAAGTCGAGCCCTGACCGGGGCGCGAGCTGATGGAGATGCGCCCGCCCAAGGCCTGAATGGACCGCTTGACCACGTCCATGCCAACGCCACGGCCGGAAATGTCGGAAATTTTGTCCGCCGTCGAAAAGCCCGGCATGAAGATCAGATTGTCGATTTCCTCATCGGACAGATTGGCGTCGGCAGCGATGATATCGTTGTCGATTGCCTTCTGGCGGACCCGCTCGCGGTTGATACCGGCGCCATCATCGACCAGTTCGATCACAATACGGCCAGACCGGTGCTTTGCCGTCAGCTTGACCGTGCCTTCCGGGTTCTTGCCGGCGGCACTACGCTTTTCGGGGGTTTCGATACCATGGTCAACGGCATTTCGGATCATGTGGGTCAGCGGTTCGGCCAGCTTATCGATGACCGTCTTGTCCACCTCGGTGTTCTCACCTTCGGTGACCAGACGGATCGATTTGCCAACCATATCAGCGACTTCTCGCACGATACGCGACATGCGCTGGAACACCGGCTTGACCGGCTGAGCACGGATCGCCATGACCGAATCCTGGATCTCGCGGGTGAGCTGTTGCAGCTCTTCGAGGCCCATATTGATCGACGATGTGCCGTTGGTGTCATTTTCGATGACGCTCTGCGACAGCATGGCCTGGTTGATGACAAGCTCGCCCACCAGGTTGATCAGGCGATCGACGCGATCGAGATCGACGCGGATCGTTTGCCCGGCAGCAGAAGCTGCGGACTGGTTTTGCGCAGCGGCAGCGGCAGCGGCGGCAGCAGCGGCTGGAGATTCTCTCTTCTCCCTGACGGCACTGACCACTTTGGTTGCCGTATCGGCGGCTTCCACGGCCTCTGCGATCAAGTCGACGGCGCTATCGTCAACCTCTTCAACGCCGCTATCGTCGTCCAGCGCGGACAGATCGAACGGCACCGGTACCATCGGCAGCTCATCGCTCCCTTCAGCAACAGTCGCTTCCTGTTCCTTGATTTCCAGTTCGCAATCCCATTCGGCAAACTCGAAAACAGTCCGAACGCCTTCTTCGCCTTTTTCGCTCTTCACCAGGATTTTCCAGGAGAAGTAGGCCTCCTCTGGATCCATGGATTCCAGCGTCGGAACGGCGCTTACGTTGCAGTTCAGGCTGACTTCGCCGATGCGCGACAGATCACGCAGCAAAAGCGTGGCGTCATTGCCCTTGGCGTAGAGATCCCGGCGCGGCTTGAAGGTCACTTCAAGCGGAGGAGACACAATGGGAGGCTCTTCGTCGGCAAAATCGTCAAAGGAGAATGGAACGGGTGCAAAACCGCTGTCATCCGTGGCTGCTGGCGCCGGTGCAGGCTTGGCAGCCGCCTTTGGAGCAGGCGCTGCCGGTGTGGTGGATGACGAAGGCACTTCACCCTTGGCAAGCGCTTCCAATTCCTTGACAAGGCCGCTTGAACGAGACGGATCGACGCTGCCGCCGTCACGAGAAGCATTGGTCAGGTCGGCGAGCACGTCGGCCGACTTGAGCATGACCTTCATGACTTCAATGCCCGGTTCCAGCTTATTGGATCGAACGCAATCAAGGGTCGTCTCAAAAACGTGAGCGAAGGCAACGAGATCGTCGAGACCGAACGCGCCTGCGCCTCCTTTGATGGAATGAACAGCTCGGAAAACAGCATTCACCGTCTCCGGGTCACGATCCCCATCGTTCATTTTCAGAAGACCGGATTCCAGTTCCGCGAGCTGTTCCTCGCATTCCTGGAAAAAGATCTCTTTGATTTCGTTCATATCCATCGAAGTCAGACCCCGTTAGGCGGTTACACGTTCAATCGCATCGATCAGTTTCGTCGGATCGAATGGCTTGACGATCCAGCCGGTAGCGCCAGCCTGGCGCGCACGGTTCTTCTTCTCAGCATCGCTTTCGGTCGTCAGAACGAGGATCGGAACGGCACGGTATTTTTCATTGCGGCGTACGCCCTCGATAAAACCAAAACCGTCAAGGCGCGGCATGTTGATATCGGTGACGATCACGTCGGGATTGCACTCTTCAAGCACTTCAAGACCTTCGACGCCGTCTTCGGCCTGGATGGTCTCGAAACCCGCATTGTTGAGGGTCACGAGAAGCATGTTGCGGATGGTTCTAGAGTCATCCACGGTTAATACTTTTTTCTTCATTGCCGGATCTCCGCGATCAGTTGATCGTTGTTCAAGCCCAAGAGCTGTATGGTTTTGGTGAAAGCGTCTGACGCCTGCTTTATCGAGAAGGTTTTCTGGTCTTCTTCCCAGGTTTTCGCGCCCGAGACGAGCACCTGGGCGCAAAGCGCTCCCATTCGCTCGACACCGGATGCGTCGATTTCAATTGCTCCTCCCCGCATGGACAGAAGCTTGTCCTTGAGCTGAGACGCTTCATTCAAGTCGAGCACCGATGCCAGTTTAAGCTGCGCCGATGCGCCTTTCTTGCTCGCCATAGACTGTTTCCCTACTGTTTCTAACGACCGCCCCATAAGGGTATGAGAGCTCAAAACCTAAGCGCTTCTCCGGCACGAAAAGCTGTTTTCATCCCGAACCTTCCTCCGTTGTATAAGAGGTAGGTAAATAAACCGCTCACATCGAAAGGCCTCCTGCCCGAATCGGCACTAAAAAATCGTGCCCCCCGAAGTCCTCGGAAAAAGCCGCCATCGGCAGCTCTGCTGGTTGTGCTGATGGCACCGGATAACCGTTCGACGGATTGGTCTGGTTGCCCCGATAGGGCGTGCGTTCAAGGGTGAATTGCCGCACGGTCTTGCCAAGCTCGACGATCACCGTATGCAGATCGGCACTGTCATCCGCTGCCTGGCGTGACAACTGTGCGCTTGCACGCGATGTTTCGCCCTGGGCTTCGAGCACGCACGCGACGCTATCCAGGGCTGCGGCCTGCTTAGCCGTTTCTCCAGCCATCACCGAGACCGACCGATTGATATCGACGACCTGCGTCACGATGCTGGAAATCGCATCCTGGGTCCGATTGACCATCTCCACCCCGGCCTCGACCTGATGCTTGGTGGCCGCAACCAAGGCCTTGATTTCCCGCGCACTGTCGGCGGATCGCTGGGCCAAAGCCCGCACTTCCTGGGCAACGACGGCAAAGCCACGACCGGAATCACCGGCGCGAGCCGCCTCGATGCCGGCGTTCAAAGCCAGAAGGTTGGTCTGGAAGGCAATTTCATCGATGGAGCCGATAATATGGCCAATCTGCTCAGCGGAAGTTTCGATATCCGCCATGGCGGCGATGGCCTTACCAACCACCTCGCCGCTCGCTTCGACCGCCTTGACGGTCATCTCGACAGCCTGCTCGGTGAGTTTCGACTGCGCCGCGTTATGGCTGACTGTTTCGGTTACCTGCCGCAGGCTGGCACTTGCCGCATCAAGGCCTGCTGCGGCCTCATCGGCCCGCACTCCTAGCGCGGATCCTTGCTCGCCAAGGGCAGCGCTGACGTCCTCCGCCGTGCGGCGGCTAGCGTCCATCACGGAAACCGCAGCGCAAATACTCTCCATTGCGCCATTGAAACTCGACACGAGATCCAGATATTCCTCGGGGACATCACTGTTCAGCCGGCTGGACAGATCGCCCTGCGACAGCGCCGTGAATGCGCCTTGGAACAGATCCGTGACGCTGGCGCGCTCCTTGCGGCGTAGATCAGCCATGTCGCGATGATGCTTGAGGCGCAATTCGTTGAAGCGCAGGGAAACGGCAATCTCCACATCCACCATGACCAGGCGAATGAGCGCGCTGACCAGCGCCTGCAATTCGGCTGCCCGCTTGCGCGAGGACGGCATGAAGCCGCGATTGGCAAGATCGGCGAAGACGGAACTGACCAGGCCCTCCAGAACAACGGCATGGCCGGCAATTTGCCAACGGGGATCAAGCCCCATCCGGCTCTGGCTATCAGCCAGCACTTTGACACGCTCGGCATAGAGCGCATCGAAACGTGCATCGGTCATCACGTCCCAATGGGAAACATAGAGATCATGGAGGCGGTCAATCTGCCGCTCGCCGGTAAACTGACGGGCCGCATCGGGTGCCGTCTGCAGCTTGCGAAAAAACGCGCGCAGACCCGTTTCCACCTCAGGTTCCAGCCCGACCCGGTGGCGGCGCAAAAGACTGCAAGCATCCTGGTCCAGGCCGGCAAAATTCAGCCGGTCCCGCAAGCTGCCAGCCTGCGATCCACCTGTCCGTTCTGCCTCAGCGTGCTGAACCAATTGCCAATCCCCGCGGGGTCGGCCCTGTCGAACCAGGAACTGACCGCCATCACCTGTTAAATCGTCCGCATGGATGCGCTATACGCCGCATGACCTGGAGAACCGCTCTGTACTGGAGATACCGGATCGGAACCGGTACGGTGGGACTGGCATCATGCCGAGTGGGACGCGCAACGCGCCCATTCCTCCGTGTCCTACAATCTTTATGGTTAATTCGTTGATTGGAGGTTAATGTTTATTATCTGCTCAACTTTACTGCCAAATTCTTAAAATTTGAATCGATTTGTGAAGGCGTAAACGTGAAATCCAGTTTGGAGCAAGGTTAAGTTGTGTTAATGTGGCACCAAGCGGCATGACGGTCGAAAAGGTGAGCAATGATTGTTCTAGGAATAGGGGCTGCGCTGATTGCAGCAAGCACGATAATTGTCGTATCGCTGAATGAGCGAGGCAAGTTGGCGGTCGCGACAAAGCCGACATTCTGACTTACCATGCGTTTAACCCACGCATGAAGAGCAGTCTTACCTATTAAAACTGCTGGTTTTTGTCGTTTCCACTCGAAAATTTCCCAGATGCCTGGTCCATATCCTTTTAAGGATTGGTCGAATGCCTGTGCCATAGCAAATCATCTGAAGCGTTCAAGGGGGGCCTTCTATGGTCCATCAGGGAGCGCCATCGGCTTGAAGCTTGCCGCCCTGCCCATTCCCCTGTAGACGCATGGGGAACAGGTGCAATTGCCGGATATATCTATGAATACCGCCACGTCCCAGCCCCGCCGCCTCACCATTCTGGGGTCAACCGGCTCTATCGGAACCAACACGCTTGACGTGATCAGACAAATGGGCGGACGCGATCGCTTCGACATCATGGCTCTGACAGGGCACGGCAATGTCGCTCTTCTGGCGGAGCAGGCATTGGTGACAGGCGCAAGGCTGGCGGTTACCTCGGATGAAAATCAATATATTGCCTTGAAAGATCTGTTGTCGGGCAGCGGTATCGACGTTGCAGCTGGCAGCAGCGGGCTACAGGAAGCGGCATGCCTTGAGGCCGACTGGGTGATGGCCGCCATTGTCGGAACCGCCGGTTTGCAGCCAACCTTGACTGCGGCTGCACGCGGCGCCGATATCGCGCTCGCCAATAAGGAATGCCTCGTTTCGGCTGGCGAATTGTTCATCGAGACGGTGCGCAAGGGCGGCGGCAAAATTATCCCCGTCGATAGTGAGCATTCGGCAATTTTCCAATGCCTGGACGAAAATCACCGTGACACGCTGGAGCGGATCGTGCTGACGGCTTCTGGGGGGCCGTTTCGTACCTTCACCCGCCAACAGATGGCCGATGTCAGTGTTCAAACCGCCCGCGCCCATCCGAATTGGTCCATGGGACTGAAGGTGTCGATTGGCAGCGCCTCGATGTTCAACAAGGCGCTGGAGATGATCGAGGCCAAGCACCTGTTCGATCTGACACCCGACCAGATCGAGGTTATCGTCCATCCTCAGTCGATCGTCCATTCGATGGTGGGCTATAGTGACGGCTCCGTGCTGGCCCAGCTTGGCGTACCGGATATGCGCACCGCCATCGGTTATGCGCTGAGCTATCCGAAACGCGCGGCGCTGGATGTGGACCGCTTGGATTTTACCAAGCTGGCGCGGCTGGATTTCGAAGCGCCGGACCTGGACCGTTTTCCGGCCATCCGTCTCGCCCGTACAGCGCTTGAGCGCGGCGGCTTGCAGGGCGCGGTGCTGAACGCCGCCGAAGAATGTGCCTTTGAGGCTTTTGTCGAGGAAAAGATCTGTTTTCTTGCCATGGCCGATGTGGTCGAGGATGTCATGGACCATCTATCGGGCTTGGCACCGGCGACCGTGATTGCCGATGTCTTTGCCGCCGATGCGCAGGCACGACGCCGAGCCCAGGAGGTCATCGTGAACCAAGGCCGCACGCGATAATCCAGAATGCTGCAACACTTTAAATCTGCAGTATAGTTTTTCTTGAGCCGATTCCGGCTTCAGGAATTATCCAGTCGCGCATACCGCAGCACGCAAGCGCTCGACATACGCACCGTCACAGCCTTCCAATGCCGTATTGCTCAAGCTGACCACGGTCAAACCGGCCTCGGGAACGATGAACCACGTATTGCCATAGACACCACCCCATTGCACCGCGCCCGGCGGCAGGGCCGTTGCCGCTGCGGCGGAATTGGTGATGACAGCACCGATAAAGCTGAAGCGCTTGCCGGGAAGTCCCATGGGGAGATCGCCGATCTGGTTGGAGAGACACATTTGCGCCAGCTCAGGTGACATCAGTGCACCACCGCCAGTACGAATGGTTTCGAGCAGCGTCAGCACATCCAGCGCAGTGCCTGCCATCCCCCCGCCTCCGGACTGAAAGGCACGTGGATTGAAAATCCGCGAGGGGGAAAACGCCGGTCCTTCGCCCGATACACCGGTTGACCGCCATTGGTCTTCCATGCGCTCGGCCCGCGTCTCGCCGTCCCGGTAGGGTAAGGCCAATCGGGACATATCCGTAACATGGAACCGCGCATCCGTCAGCCGCAAGGGCGCACAGACATGCTCGACCACCGAAGCCTCCAGAATGCATCTGTTCTCGATGGAGCCGAAAAATCGTTCGAACGGAACGCTTCCAGGGAGCGGAGGAGCGCTTGTCGCTTCCGTGGTCTCTTTCTGCTCCGATAGGCTGTTTTCGCCATGCACCTTGGCAACCACTGCGCCCAGCAGATCCGTCGAGATAGAATAGCCCCAACGCTCGCCAGGGGCAAAAGCCAGCGGAATGGCATTATGGCGGCTGAAATTCTCCTCAAGCGTCAAATCCGTATCGAGAAGACCGAGATTGATCGCCCGCTCACGCGGCAGCCTTTGCAGCGCCGGATCATAGGTCAGACCCGATGTATGGGTGAGCAGATGACGCACCGTGATGGCGGCAAACGTGCCGGCGGGCGTCTTTGGACGGAACCAGGGAAGATAATCGGCCACCAGATCGTCAAGACCCAGCAATCCCTTGTCGATCAGAGTAAGCGCCGTGGCCGCGACAAATGGTTTTGTGACCGATGCGAAGCGAAAAATCGTATCGAGCCGCACCGGAATACGCGCTTCCCGATCCGCATAGCCAATGGCCCGCCGCAGCAGGGGCTGTCCGTGCCTGAACACCATGACCACCGCCCCAACGAGAGCCTCCCTTGACACAGCCTCTTCCAGCACGCGGTTGACCCGCTCGACAATCGACATCCTATCCCTCCCCTAGAGTTTGTCAGGGAAAACCGGATTCCACTTTTCCCTGGCAAACCCTAAAACAAAATGCGGGCCATGTGACCATGACCCGCACAACCTGCGCAAGAGTGAAATGGAAAAATCAGGCGACAGCCCGCGCCAGCGCACATCTCGACCAGAGCTGATGCAGGGCTCCGACCAGATGATCGACATCGGCATCGCTATGCAACGGCGTGGGCGTGATGCGCAGGCGCTCGGTTTTTTTCGGCACCGTGGGGTAATTGATCGGCTGCACATAAATATTGAAATTGTCGAGCAGGATATCGGAGATCCACTTGCATTTAGCAGCATCGCCAACCAGGACCGGCACGATATGGCTGGGATTGGGCATATGAGGAATGCCGCGCGCATCCAGAAGCGACCGCAGCCGACGCACCCGTTCCTGATGAGCGAAGCGCTCAATCTGGCTGGATTTCAGATGCCGGATCGAGGCAACCGCACCGGCAGCCAGCGACGGTGGCAAAGCCGTAGTGAAAATAAAACCTGACGCAAATGAACGGATGAAATCGCATAAGGCGGTTGAAGCTGTGATATAGCCGCCCATCACCCCAAATGCCTTGCCAAGCGTGCCTTCGATGATCGTCAGTCGGTCCATGATGCCTTCACGCTCGGCAACACCGCCGCCGCGCGGCCCATACATGCCAACCGCATGAACTTCGTCCAGATAGGTCATGGCGCCGTAGCGATCGGCCAGATCGCAGATTTTCCTGATCGGCGCGATATCGCCATCCATCGAATAGACGCTCTCGAAAGCGATCAGCTTCGGCGCCCTGGGATCGGCCGCCTTCAGCTTGGCTTCCAGGTCCTTGACGTCGTTATGCTTCCAGATGACCCGTTCGCATTTCGCATAGCGGATGCCCTCAATCATCGAGGCATGGTTCAGGGCATCGGAAAAAATAATCAGGCCGGGGATCTTCTGCCCCAGCGTACCGAGCGTCGCCCAGTTGGAAATATAGCCTGACGTGAAGATCAGCGCCTGTTCCTTGCCATGCAAGTCGGCCAGTTCCTGCTCCAGCAGAACATGATAGTGATTGGTGCCGGAAATATTGCGGGTGCCTCCAGCACCCGCGCCACAGTGATCGATAGCGTTTTTCATCGCCTCGACGACCTGTTCGTTCTGGCCCATGCCCAGGTAGTCGTTCGAACACCAGACGGTCACGTCATGCTGACCGTTTTCCGTGTAGCGGGTAGCCCGTGGAAAATTGCCGCGCTGGCGCTCAAGATCGGCAAAAACCCGGTAACGGCCTTCTTCGTGCAGGCCATCCAGTTCGCTCTTGAAAAACGCTTCAAAATCCATTGCGCCTGCTCCAATCTTCCTGGATCTCTTTTGAGATCGTTCGGGGCAGCGGTCAACCCCTTAAAGTGATTCTAAACTGCGACAAAAGGCACCGGCGCTGATGCGGGGTCCGATAACCACCGCCACCATCGCTGCCCGACGATCGATCTCTCCCATCGCCGCAGGCCGCACGCTCATTCAGTAGCCGATACGGATCCAAACAGACTTGATCTGTGTCAAGCTTGACGGCGCGCACAGCAAGAGTGAACCTGAACACAGCAGACATTTATTATAGAATAAACTAAAACAAAATAACTTTAATAGGGGTTACCAACCATCCTCCTCGGCTATGCGCCAAATTGCAAATTAATGGCATTCACAACCAGAATATGTGCGACTATCTTCAGTGTTCATTGCCATAAGTCGCGTATCGCGAAAAAAATCGTCCATGCTGACAATCTCTTTGAGAGACACCTTAAAAAACAGAGCGTTTGCGGTGGACATTCGCCGCTCTCGCTATATGTTTTTGCAATGTTGGGATTCCAGCAATGGACAACAATCGGCAGGAAATGCGTCAAAAGACGACAAATAATGCTGCATAACAAAATATCAGCGCAGGGGCGGACGCGCCGGCAGACCCAAATCTGGCCAGGATGAAGTACGATCGGCGAGACCTGGGTATCCGGATAAATCCAATACGGAGATGGACATGAAAAAGGCAATTATACTCATTCTGGCAGGCTTGGCCGTCGCCGGTTGCACGGAAACCGAAAAGGGCGCCGGCATTGGCGCCGCATCGGGTGCCATCATCGGCGGCGTCGCCACTGGCAATGTCCGCGGTGCGGCGGTTGGTGCTGCCGTGGGCGGCGTAGCAGGCGCCATCATCGGACGCGTCAACGAACAGCCGGGCCAGTGCTACTATCGTGACCGCTACGGTCGTCGCTACGTTGACAACTGCCCACGCGGCTACTGATATCCAGCCACCGCCGGATCCAGCCGTTCTCGGCCCGATCCGGCGGTGGCCATACATTACCGGAAGAGTTCACCGAGGAACTGTTTCGGCTATAATCGCAAATGGGAATAGCGATTTCGGAGCAAGGGGTGTGGATGGTTTTGCTCTGGCCAGATTGAGGACTTCAGACACTGTTTATACCGAGTAGGGTGACATTGCCGAATGTCAGTAGAGCGTTTCGGAAGTCAGGCACCGCTCTGGCATGTGTCGTCGTGGGTGCGGCTTTGTCGTTTCCAGTTGATGCCTATGCCTTCAAGATTTTCGGGATAACACTGTGGGGCCGCGATGAAGGCAAAACGGATGTCGTCGATCCCGTTCGTTATTCTGTCGATTTCCAGTCGAAAGAAGCGTCCGGCAATCGCGATGAGAAAGATGCGTCCGGCGACCTGAAAGACGCGCTGGAAAAAAGCTCACAGCTGATACAGGAGAAGGACAAGCCGGTCTCCGGCGATCTTGGCGTGGTCATCAAGGCCCGCGAGGACAGGGAGCGGCTCCTGGCGACACTTTACGAACACTCCTATTATGGCGGCGTCATTACCATGACGGTCAATGGCACGCCCCTGGATAGCCTGCCCCCCAATCCCGAATTCCCCCACACGAAACCCGTGCCGGTTAAAATAGAGGTCGAACCCGGCCCGCTGTTTACCCTCGGCAAGGTGACGCTGACCGGCGATGCCGCAAAACTTGACCCAACGGCCTATGATCTTGTGGCGGGCAAGCCCGCCGGTTCCCTGGCGATTATCAAGGCCGCTAACAAGATGGCCGATGATCTGAAGGCGCAAAGCCGCCCTCTCGCCCGCATTTCCGACCGGCAGGTGGTCGCGGACCATCAAAGTAACCGGGTGGATGTGACCATTGGTGTGTCCGCCGGGCCAGTCGCGCCCCTGGGTCCGGTTGCAGTCTCCGGCACCAAGGCCATCGATCCTGGTTTCGTGCAGAAATACTCGAGGCTCAATGCCGGTCAGCCCTATTCGCCGGAAGATCTGCGCAAGGCATCCGACCGCTTGCGCAAGCTTAACGTCTTCTCCAGCGTGACCGTCACCCAAGCCGATAAACTCAACCCACAGGGCGCCATTCCGCTCAATATCACCGTTTCGGAAGGCAAATTCCGCTATTTCGGGGCCGGGGCAACCTATGACACCATAGACGGTGCGGGATTGCAGGGCTATTGGGGCCACCGCAACCTGTTTGGCCAGGCAGAATCTCTGCGGATCGAAGGCACGGTCAGCGGCATCGGCGAGAAAACCGATGCAACGGATTTCGATTATTCCGCTGGGATCACCTTTACCAAGCCAGGTTTTCTGCTGCCGTCAGGCACACTGGAAGCCTCGATCAAGGCCGCAACACTCAGCACCGATTCCTATGATGCTGACACCATCACCGGCAAACTCGGCTATTCCTATGAGTTGACTGACTATGACACGGTCTCGGCGGCCACCGCGCTGGAATATGCCCGGATCGATGATGCCTTTGGCCGAAACGATTACCTGACCTTTTCCGTGCCTCTCGATTATGTGCGCGATACCCGCGACAACAAGATGAACCCGACCACCGGCTACCGCGCCACGCTCAGCGCTGCGCCAAGCTATGAATTCCTCGGTAGCACTGTGTTCTCCAATTTCGAAGGGTCGATTTCCGGCTATTACGGACTTGGCATGGAAGACCGGGTGGTGCTGGCGGGCAAATTGGCGGTAGGGACCTTGTTTGGCACCGGCGGCCTTGCCGATATTCCGGCGACGCGACGGTTCTTCGCTGGCGGCGGTGGCTCAGTGCGCGGCTATGGCTATCAAAGCATTTCGCCCAGAAACAGCGCGGATGACGCCACCGGCGGGCTTTCCTACATGACCGCCTCGCTGGAAACACGGATCGGCATTACCGACACGATCGGCTTGGTGCCATTCTTTGATGTGGGCACCGTGTCCAGCGGGCATGTGCCTGATTTCTCCGATATCAAGGCAGGCGCGGGAATCGGCCTGCGCTATGCGACGCCGTTCGGCCCGATCCGTCTGGATGTGGCCGTACCGCTCAATCCCTATCCCGACGGCGACAAATACGGCATATATGTCGGTATTGGACAAAGTTTCTGACGCAGAAGCAGCCGTTCGGGACAGAAGAAGGTCGGAACAGACAGTGAGCGCACTCAAAACCCTATTCTCAGGCCTTGGCCGCATTCTCGCCTATGGTTTGCTGGTGCTGGCCGCGATGCTGGTCGTGGCACTGACACTGGTCGGCACAACGCAATTCGGCAGCCGGTTCATCGGCGATTTCGTCGCCTCGCTGGTGTCGAAGCCAAACCGGATCATCGCCCTGGACGGGATCAGCGGCTTGCTGGACGGACATTTGCGGGTAAACACAATTACTGTTTCCGACGCGAACGGTCCTTATGGCCGAATTCAGGATCTCTCCATCGACTGGTCGCCGCTGGCACTGATGTCACGCCGTTTCGAGGCCTCGCAGATAAAGGCCGCCTCCGTGACCCTGGCCCGCAAGCCCTTGCCGACCGTGGAGACCACAACAGAAACCTCCAGCAGCAACGGTTTCAACCTGCCGGTGGATGTCAGGGTCGAGCGGGTGTCTGTACCGGAAATCCGGCTGGAACAACCGCTGCTCGGCACCGCAGCCCGGTTGACTTTGAACGGCAATGTCGAGGCTGAACGAGGCAGTGAGGCAAACCCGCAAGCCATCACCTCGCAGCTGACGGTGAGCCGTGCAGATCTGCCGCAGGCAAATCTGTCGGCCCAACTCGCCTACGCGCCGCAGCAGAACCGGCTGGACGTCGATGCTATCTTGCAGGAGCCAAAGGGCGGACTCATCGCCAACCTGCTGCAATTGCCAGATGATCCGGCGCTTGCGATCACGGTCAAGGGCGGCGGTCCGATCAACGACTGGAAAGGCTCGCTGGCGGCAACGCTCGACGGCACACCGCGTTTGGACATCACCGCAACCCATAGACTGGCCGCAGACGGTCGCCATGTGACCATCAATGGCGACGGTTCCTTCGACAGCCTGATGCCCGCCAATCTCCGCGACCTTTTTGCCGGCAAGACCATGATCGACATTGCCGCCCGTCTTTCCGATGACGGTGCCTTGAGCGTGGAAAAAGGTAGCGTCGAGACCGGCAGCCTGTCGCTTGCCGCCAGCGGCACCTATACGCCGAAAGGCGAAAATTCCCTTCACGCTACACTGACCGGCAAGAATGGCCCTGCCGCGATCCGCTGGCCGCTGGACGATGGCACCCTCGCCGCCCAAGTCTCCGGCATGACATTCAGCCTGACCGGGGCAGCCGAAGCGGCAAAACTTGAAACTACCGCGGCGCTGGAGAGCCTGACACTGCCGCAGGGCACGTTTGGCGATATCGCCCTTAAAGCAAGCGCGCCCGCTTTCAACCTGGCCACCCGTTCCGGCAGCATCGATACCATGCTGACCGTGCAGCAGGCGCAACTGACGGACCCGACGTTGGCGCGCGCCGTAAAAGCACCCCTTACCCTCAAGGCACCGATTACGGTCAGCCCTCAGCAGATTGCCGCCCAACCGCTCACCATCGAAAGCCCGGCGCTTGGCGGCAGCGTGACGGCTGCCTATACCATCGCCAGCAAGGCCGTGGAGGCACAATATACACTTTTTGCGCGGCCTGAAGCGCTTCCACAAGCCGTGACGGACAAGCTGCTGGGAACGCCTGGTGGCACCGAGCAAACCAATATGGTGAAGCTTTCCGGCGAGGCACGCTATTCCGCAACCGATGGAATTGTCATTCCCGGGTTTGCGCTGGAAACACGGCTGCTGAACGCTTCGGGCAAACTGTCTTTTGCAAGGCAGCAACTCGCCACCACCCTCTCGGGGATGATCACCGATCTCAGCATCTTGCAGGCCAATGCATCGGGCAAGGCCGCGTTCGAGCTTGAGGCCAATGGTCCCCTCAATGCCTTGCAGACCAATGGCACGTTCACCATCGAGGCCGCAAAGCTTGCTGGCCGCGCCCTCACTGGCTTTTCCATGGTGGCGAAAGCCGACCTGACACGCGGCGCCCCCTCCGCGACACTGACCGCGCAAGGCGCGCTGGATGGCAAGCCAGTGCGCTCCAATCTCAACCTCACCTCCAAAGACGGCGTCATCGGCCTGCCGGATCTGAGCTTGACGGTGGGTGACAACCGCTTGAACGGCGCCTTGACCTTTTCCCGTGCGCTGCTTCCCAGCGGTTCTGTCGATTTTGACTTTCCCGATCTCGGCCTGCTGGCAGCCCTTGGCGGACAGACAGCATCGGGCGATCTGAAAGGCTCCATCAGACTGGACGAGGCCAATGGCAAGATTGCTGCCCGGATCAAGGCCGAGGGCACCGCCATTCGCCAGGGTACGACAACAATCGCGCAGCCGTCGGTCGATGTCACCACCAACGACCTCCAATCGCTGGCCTTGCAGGGCATGGTCAAGGCGGACCGGATCTCCGCCGGCTCTGCCCTTGTGGAACAGTTGGCGCTTCAATTCGACCGGAGAGGAACCCGCACCGATATCGACCTTTCAGGACGATATGGCAATGCACCTTTGACCGGGAAAGCACTGGTGCAGCAGGATGGCAATAGCATCGGCATTGCCCTTCAGGATTTTGCCGTCAGCCCACGCGGCATCGCCGTAACGCTCGCCCGGCCCACTGATATCACCGTGGAAAATGGCACGGCGACAATCGACACGCTGACCATCAAGGCCGGCAGCGGCACAATCACGGTCGCTGGCAAGGCAGGCGCGGCTCTGGATATGACAGCGCAGATCAACGCGCTCCCCGCCTCGCTTGCCAATACATTTTCGGCCAATCTGGGCGCGACCGGCACACTATCCGGCAAGATCACCGCCACCGGCAGCACATCCGCGCCGAAGATCGCTTATGACCTGCGCCTCGACGATGCCAGCGTCGCGCAGATGCAGTCCGCTGGCCTGCCACCTCTGGCGATTACAGCGTCCGGCACCTTTGCCGAAAACCGCCTGTCTGTGGACAGCCGCGTGACCGGTGGCGGCGGCCTGAATGTTACGGGCGGCGGCTCGCTGACGCTAGCAGGCGACAAGCCCATCAATATGGCATTCAAGGCCAATCTGCCGCTCAGCGCCTTGCAGGGCCTGTTGACCAAGCAAGGATTGACGGCGGAAGGCAATGCCAATGGCGATATTCGCATTGGCGGCACCCTGTCCTCCCCGGCTTTATCCGGCACCATCAGCACGGCCAAGGCCCGGCTGATTGATGTGAAACACAATATCGCTCTTGAGCAATTGGCCGTGGACATTGCCTTGACCGGCGATCAGGCCCGGTTAAACTCCGCAACCGGCAGGATTTCCGCCGGAGGCAGGGTGTCGGCGACCGGCACGATCGACCTGAAAGGTCAGGGATTACCCAGCGACCTGACAATCAAGCTCGAGAACGCCATCTACATCGATGGTACCTTGGTTACCGCGACCGTCAACGGCAGCATGGGGTTGAAAGGCCCCTTGATGGATGGACCGACCCTGTCCGGCAAGCTGACACTGGACAAGACCTCGATCACCATTCCGTCCCGGCTGCCGGGATCGATTGCCCAGCTCGACATCAAGCACAAGAACGCTCCGGCCGACGTGCGCCGCCAAACGGCAATTCTCAATCCAGAGAAAACGGGGGATGGCAGTAGCTCCCCGATTCTGCTCGATCTGCAAATCGCGGCTCCCTCGCAAATCTTCGTGCGCGGACGCGGAATCGACGCCGAACTGAACGGCACCGTGACCATCAAGGGCAGTATCGCAGCACCGCAAGTCTCGGGTGGCTTCACCATGCGTCGGGGCCGGATGGTCATTCTCACCAAGCGGCTGGATTTCAGCTCAGGCAAAATTACCTTTAGCGGTGGCCTTATCCCAGTCGTTGACTTCGAGGCTACCAGCACATCAGGCAGCACGACGCTGACAGCCAAGGTATCCGGCGTGGCGACCGACCCGGATATCAGCTTTTCATCCGCCCCCGCCCTGCCGCAGGACGAGGTTCTGGCCCAGCTTATTTTCGGCCAGTCAATGGCGAAACTGTCGCCGCTGCAAATTGCTCAATTGGCGGATGCCGTCGGTCAGTTGGGCGGTGGCAATTCGACATCGTTGTTCAACAGTCTTCGCAGCGCCGTTGGCGTCGATGATCTCGACATCAGCACCGATTCCAAGGGCAATACCCAGTTCAGCGCCGGAAAATATCTGAACGACAAAACCTATCTCGAATTCCAGCAGGGCAGCACCGGCAGCAAGGCCGTGATCAACCTGGATGTCGGCCGTGGCTTCAAGCTGAAAGGCGAAGCTGGCGCCAGTGGATCGAGCGGCGGCGGTGTGTTCTATGAGAAAGAATACTAGAGTTTGTTAGACACTCAACGTCTGCGACAGGTGTCAAGGCGCGATCCACTCGCTCTACAGCCTCGTAATTTATAAGTCTATGATGCATAACACCTTAAATTTCCTGCGTAATTTCTTAAATCAAGCTGAGATCAAGGAATTATGAAAAAAAAACCGTGCATCACCAGCGCTTTATCACCCGCATAAATCCCAACTCAATATTTTTTCATGCTCCGAATCCTTTTCTCTTTAAATCCGGCGAGGATTTAAGGAATTGTACAGCGGATTGTCGGTAGAATTCAGCTTGATAAGCCCCGACCTCCGGTGTCCTTAACGTCCTTGGAAAGACGGGAGCTATCGATACATTTCAAAGGATGCTTGAATAGCTATTTCTTAACAAAATACCTGTATGACTATAGGGCTTAAGGCAAGGTCGTTGATCACACAACAAAGGATGTGAGAATGCGCTCCGCACTTGACGTCGCACGAGCCAACACAGTTGGCTTTATGCATAGGCTCCTGGATCTAAAAAATCGATCTCACTGAAGAATTATACGAACAGTCATTGAAAGTGACGTTCGTCTTCAACGTTCAATTTCCCAAGGTGAGGATGCGATTCACATCTTCAAGCCTTTGGTATGGTTCGAGAAATACAAACACCACGACTACAAGCACCACGGCGTCATCAGGGAATGCCCCAACAGGATACGCGTGCTACAGGACACAGAGGAAGAACGATGCTGGGTTTCGGTTCAGATGCAGAAAACATTCTGTCGGCGCTTGCAAAATCTCAGGCCGTCATTGAGTTCGATCTCGAAGGCACGATTATCACCGCCAACGATGTGTTCTGTCGGTTGATGGGATATCGGCCTGAAGAGCTCAAAGGGCGCAAGCACGCGCTGTTTTGTGATCCTTCCTATGTGTCCTCTGCGCAATATAAGGCCTTCTGGCAAAAGCTGTCAGGCGGACAATCCGAAACGGCCACCTTCAAGCGGATCAATAAGGCAGGTCAGGAGGTCTGGATCAACGGCTCCTACAATCCTGTCTGCAATACCAGGGGCAAGCCCTACAAGGTGGTAAAGATCGCAACCGATGTCACCGCCGCGCAGTTGCAGACCCTTGAAGACCGAGGCAAGATGGCCGCGATCTCACGCGCTCAGGCAGTCATTGAATTTACCAAGACCGGAGAGATTCTTTCTGCCAACGAAAACTTCCTGAGCGTGCTGGGATATAGCTTGGCGGAAATCCAGGGCAAGCATCATTCGATGTTCTGCGAACCCTCCTATACCGCGAGCCGAGACTATAAACTGTTCTGGGAAAAACTCAGCAATGGCGAGTTCATCGCAGAAGAGTTCAAGCGCATCGGCAAGGGCGGTAAAGTGGCATGGATTCAAGCCTCCTATAACCCGATCTTCGATGCCGACGGCAAGGTGATCAAGGTGGTGAAATTCGCCACCGATGTCACTGACCGGGTGCGGTGTGTGCAGGAAATCGGACACGCTTTGCAGGCTCTTTCGGATGGCGACCTGACAGTGTCGCTGGAGCGGCCTTTTGTGTCAGGCCTCGACCAAATCCGGATGGACCTGAACAATGCCATGGAAAAACTGACAACCGCGATGCGAACCGTGGCCATGAACGCCAATGCAATCGCCGCTGGAACCAACCAGATCAAATCCGCTTCTGACGATCTTTCCCGCCGCACCGAGCAGCAGGCTGCCTCTGTAGAGGAAACCGCCGCAGCCCTTGAGGAAGTAACCCAGACGGTCACCGACAGCGCAAAACGGGCCGCCGAAGCCGCCAATCTCGTTGCTCGCACCAAGGCCCAGGCCGAAGCCTCCAGCCAGGTGGTTCGCAACGCCATTGACGCCATGGGCCAGATTGAACACTCCTCCAATGAGATTTCAAACATCATCGGCGTGATTGATGATATCGCCTTCCAGACCAACCTTCTGGCGCTGAATGCCGGAGTTGAAGCCGCCCGCGCGGGCGAGGCCGGCAAGGGTTTTGCCGTCGTTGCCCAGGAAGTACGCGAACTGGCGCAACGCTCTGCCAAGGCCGCCAAGGAAATCAAACTTCTGATCACCACCTCGACCAGCCAGGTCGAAACCGGCGTGTCGCTAGTGGGTGAAACCGGCAAGGCGCTGACGACGATCCTGGTGGAAGTACAGGAGGTCAACCGTAATATCGGCGCCATTGTCGAAGCGTCTCGGGAACAGGCAACAGGCCTTGCGGAAATCAACAAGGCCGTCAACACCATGGACCAGAATACCCAGCAGAATGCCGCCATGGTGGAAGAAAGCTCGGCGGCGAGCCATGGCCTTGCCCAACAAACCGAAAACCTGCGCAACCTGCTCGAACAATTTAGATTTGAGAAACATTCTTCCGCTAGGATGAGCCATGACAAATATGCGGCTTAGCGGCAATCGCTACGCATCGCATGGACCAACATCGGACTAATGATCGCAATACAGCCCCGGCGGGTAACCTGGTTACAGGGAGCGGAGGGCGAAAGACAGGCGGGACGGATATCATGGCAACACCTATTACCCCTACCAGCTTCGGCGGTGAAAACCTCGAAATCATCGCGTTTCGCCTGCATGATCAGGAGTTCTGCGTCAAGACCACCACAATCCGGGAAATCCGCGGTTGGGCGCCGTCCACGCCCATTCCGCATGCACCGGCCGATGTGATCGGCGTGATGAACCTGCGCGGTTCGGTCATTCCGATCATCGATCTTGCCTACAAGCTCGGCATGAAGAGCACGGTTGCCAATGAGCGCTCCGCCATTGTCGTCGCTGAAGTGCACAATATGGTCATCGGCATGCTGGTGGACCGGGTGTCCGACATCCTGACCATTCCATCCAGCCAGGTTCAGCCGGTGCCTGAAGTTTCGGCCTCTTTCGACAAGACGTTTTCCGAAGGCATCATCGCCAATGAAAACGGCATGATCTGCTTCCTGAACCTTTCCAAGATGTTCAAAGGCAGCGACCTGGAAGACCTGGCCGCCTGATCATTCAAAAAAGACAGTATAGAAAGCGGCCTCACCGGGCCGCTTTTTTGTTACGGTGCTTTTTGTCCATACCAGGTTGGATCGAAAATGCCGCCCTGCTCTTAAGCAGGACGGCATTGCCAGATCGGTCAGCCAAACAGCACAAGCGTGCTGCGCAGAGTAACCCAGACGCCCCAGAGCAAGGGAATGCCGACAACGGCCCAGGCGAGCGCCGCCTTGGCGTCGAAACCGCCCTTGCCAATGCCGAACGAGCCGGTCGGGCCAGCACTGGCGGCAGCGGTCTTCGCCTGAAGGGCGGCAACCTCGTCATCCGACATGAACCATTTCTCCGGCAATGGACGGATCAAGGCATTGGCGACAAGGCCGAGCGCCAACATCCCAGCCAGGATATACATCGTGCCGGTGTAAAGTGCGGGACCGGGGGAAATCCCGGCAGCAATCTGGGCTTCGCGGATATAATTGACCACGACAGGGCCAACGATGCCCGCCGTCGCCCAGGCGGTCAGCAACCGGCCATGAATGGCGCCAACGAATTGCGTTCCGAAGATATCGGCGAGATAGGCCGGAATAGTGGCAAAACCGCCGCCATACATCGACAGAATGACGCCAAAGGCCAGAACGAACAGCGCCTTGGAGCCCAGGCCCGCCAAAGTCGGTGCCAGCGCATACAGCAGAATGCCGAGCAGGAAAAAGCAGTAATACGTGTTCTTGCGCCCGATCTTGTCCGACATCGACGCCCAGAAAAACCGCCCGCCAATGTTGAACAGCGACAACAATCCGGTAAATCCGGCAGCGATGGCGGCGATCTGCGCCTTTTGCGCGGTATCCAGTTGCGAGAATGTCAGGTCCGGCAGGCCGATCAGCGAGCCGGCGAAAATTTCCTGAAGCATCGGCGAGGCCATGCCGATCACCCCGATACCCGCCGAAACATTCAGGCAGAGCACAGCCCAGATCAGCCAGAATTGCGGGGTTTTGTGGGCATCGCGCAGATGCACGTGGCGATGGGTAATCATGCTGCTCTTGGCAACAGGCGGGGTCCAACCTTCTGGACGCCAGCCTGCTGGCGGAATGCGGTAACCGAAAGCGCCGCCCATCATGAAGACAAAATAGATAGCGGCCATGACCACGAACGTCTGCCAGACGCCCGGCCCGGCATCGGACCGGAACACGCCCATCAGCAGATTGGCGAGCGGCGCACCGATCATCGCCCCGCCGCCGAAACCCATGATTGCCATGCCGGTCGCCATGCCGCGCCGGTCGGGAAACCATTTGATCAGCGTCGAAACCGGAGAAATATAGCCGAGGCCAAGCCCGATGCCGCCGATCACGCCCGCGCCGATCCACATCAGCCACAGTTGATGGGTGAAAACGCCCAGCGCCGCGACCAGAATGCCGCCGCACCAGCAGCAGGCCGAAACGAAACCGGCACGGCGCGGGCCAACCCGCTCCAGCCACCCACCCCAAAGCGCTGCGGAACAGCCGAGCAGCACGAAGAACAATGTGTAGATCCAGCCGAGGTCGGCAACGCGCCAATTGCACTCGGTGGTGAACAGCGCGCCGACAAGCGACAGACCAGCGCAGCTTGCAGGTGCAGCGGCGCCCAATGCCTTGCTAAGCGGCAGCCAGAACACGCTAAAACCATAGGCCATGCCGATGCACAGATGAATAGCAAGTGCTGCAGGCGGCACCAACCAACGATTGAAACCCGGTTTGGCGATGATCCGTTCCCGATCAAGCAAACCGGCCGATGATGACAGCGCTGTCCCCGGCGCATTCGTAACTGCCATAAATATCCCTCCTCGTGCTTCTATCCAAATGGAGGCCCCAGCCGCATTTGGAGAAGTCGTTGCTCAAACAAAAAACCAGCGCATTATGGCATGAACAAAGTGAATGCATCACGGCACTGGTTGGCTTGTCTATTCCCATCACTATCTGTAGCGGACAGCGCAACCGCCGTCGTCACACATAGCGCGTCTGTCGAAAGGCCAGATATGGCCCTAATCAACCTGTTCAAATCTTTACAATATTTGGCGCAGCATCCGAGGTCTTTGTCCACTCGAACGGCACTCAGACTGTCCCCTGCCCCGCCATGCCAAAGGCCTCGGCACTATTATCCACCGGACGTTTGATGAGTTTCGCGGCCTCGATCACCAGCGGGTCAAATCCGTCCCGACCTGCATCAATCATATCGAAAAACTGACGGCGCATGCGCGGTTCCCAGAACTTGTTGATATGGGTCGCCACACCTTGCACCCGCTCATGCTCCGGCTGCGTGCTGAAGAACTGGGCGATCTGATTTGCCATGCGGATCAGTTTTTCAGCAATATGGTCATGCGACATCGGCGGAAACCCCGGATATTATGCGGTCAGGACGGGTAAACACTTCAAAATCATCGCCACGGGCAATGCCGATCAGGGTCATGCCCGCCGCCTGCGCGGTGCGGATGGCAAGAGCGGTTGGCGCGGAAATCGCCAATAGAATCGGCGCACCCAGCATGGCCGCCTTCTGCACCATCTCCACCGACAACCGGCTGGTGACGACCACCACCCCATCTTCGCCCCGGCGTCCGGCCTTCAACACCGCACCGACCAATTTATCAAGCGCATTGTGACGCCCCACATCTTCCCGGATCGCCAACAGGCCTTCGCCGGGAATGAAGAAACCAGCCCCATGCACCGCATGGGTTTGCCGGTTGAGCGCCTGCGCCCGGCTGAGCGCATCGACAGCCTCACGGATATCCGCCGGTGTCAGCGCCACTCCGCCGGTGACGATCGGAACATCCCGGCTGGCCTGTTCAATTGACTCAATCCCGCAGAGACCACAGCCAACCGGCCCCGCCATGCGACGGCGGCGAGTCGTCAGGGCTTCCCCTGTCGTGTCGAGCAGCGTCACCTGCACATCGATGCCACTTCCTGCCTCGACCGGTTCAATATCGAGAACCTCATCCAGACGGGTAATAATGCCCTCGGCCAGCGAAAAGCCCAGTGCAAAATCCTCGAGATCGGCGGGCGTCGCCATCATCACTGCATGGGTAGAGCCGCCATAGGAAAAGGCGACCGGCACTTCCTCCGGCACGATCCGGTGGGCCTCCTTGGTCATCCCCTGGCGATGCTGCACCTGCGGCACGAGACAGGTGGTTTTCATCTCCGTCATGACGGCAAAACCCTCCTTCCCATTATCCTCCCTGACCACCATTCTATTCCGCCGCTTCCAGCTTTCCGGAAATCCGTCGGGACTGGCGCGACAGTTCATCATAGTCCCGCTGCCATTCCGTCGGCCCGTTCGAGGGCGAAACCTGCACTGCCGTCACCTTATATTCCGGGCAATTGGTCGCCCAATCGGAATAATCCGTGGTGATGACATTGGCCTGCGTATCGGGGTGATGGAAGGTGGTATAGACCACGCCCGGCGCGACGCGGTCGGTGATCAACGCCCGCAGCGTCGTATCGCCGGAACGGCTGGCCAGCTTGATCCAGTCACCTTCCTTGATACCGCGCTGTTCGGCATCATGCGGATGGATTTCCAGCCGGTCTTCCCCATGCCACACGGTGTTTTCGGTGCGGCGCGTCTGCGCGCCGACATTATACTGCGACAGAATGCGCCCGGTGGTCAGCAGCAGCGGGAAGCGCGGGCCGGTGCGCTCGTCCGTCGCCACATATTCGGTGCGGATAAACTTACCCTTGCCGCGCACGAAGCCATCGACATGCATGATCGGCGAACCGTCTGGGTGCTTTTCATTGCACGGCCATTGCACCGAGCCTTTCTCCTCCAGCATTTCATAGGAGACACCGGCAAAGCTGGGTGTGGTCGCAGCGATTTCCGCCATGATCTCGGACGGATGGCTGTAATTCCAGCCTAGGCCCATGGCCTGCGCCATTTTCTGGGTCACTTCCCAGTCGCTATAACCATTTTTCGGGCTCATCACCTTGCGCACCCGGTTGATGCGCCGCTCGGCATTGGTAAACGTGCCGTCCTTTTCCAGGAAGGTCGAACCCGGCAGGAAGACATGGGCGTAATTGGCGGTTTCATTCAAAAACAGATCGTGGACAACAACACATTCCATCGCCGCCAAGCCTGCCGAGACATGCTTGGTATCCGGGTCGGATTGCAAGATATCCTCGCCCTGGACGTAAAGCCCCTTGAACGTGCCTTCTACCGCCGCATCCAGCATATTGGGAATGCGCAGGCCCGGCTCGTTGTTCAGCGTCACACCCCAGAGTTTCTCGAAGGTCTCGCGGGTGGCATCGTCGGAAATATGCCGATAGCCCGGCAGCTCATGGGGGAAAGACCCCATATCGCAGGACCCCTGCACATTGTTCTGCCCCCGCAGCGGGTTCACCCCGACACCCGGACGGCCGATATTGCCGGTCGCCATGGCCAGATTGGCAATCGCCATGACAGTGGTCGAGCCCTGACTATGCTCTGTTACGCCCAACCCGTAATAGATCGCCCCATTGCCGCCTGTGGCATAAAGCCTTGCAGCACCACGCAAATCGGCAGCAGGAACGCCTGTAAACGCCTCAATTGCTTCCGGGCTATGCTGGGGTTCGGCCACAAAAGCCGCCCAATCCTCAAATTCTGACCAGTCGCAGCGCTCGCGGATAAAGGCTTCGTTGGCCAGACCTTCGGTGACGATCACATGCGCCAGCGCCGTCAGCACGGCAACATTGGTGCCGGGCTTCAGCGGTAGATGGAAAGCCGCCTCAACATGCGGCGTCTTGACCAGATCGATGCGGCGCGGATCGATAACGATCAGCTTCGCGCCCTTGCGCAACCGCTTTTTCAGCCGCGACCCGAACACCGGATGGCCATCGGTCGGGTTGGCACCGATCACGAGCACCACATCGGAATGCTCGACACTGTCGAAATCCTGCGTACCCGCCGACGTCCCGAAGGCTTGGCCAAGACCATAACCAGTCGGCGAATGGCAGACGCGGGCACAGGTATCGACATTGTTATTGCCAAAGCCAGCCCGGATCAGCTTCTGCACCAGATAGGTTTCTTCATTGGTGCAGCGCGAGGAGGTAATGCCGCCGATGGAATCGCGGCCATATTGATATTGCAACCGCTTGAACTCGGAGGCCACATGGGCAAAAGCCTCCTCCCAGCTCACTTCTCGCCAGGGATCGGTAATTTTCTCACGCACCATCGGGTTGAGGATGCGATCCTTGTGGCTGGCATAGCCATAGGCAAACCGGCCCTTGACGCAGGAATGGCCGCGATTGGCCTTGCCGTCTTTCCACGGCACCATGCGCACCAGTTCTTCGCCCCGCATTTCGGCCTTGAAGGAACAGCCGACGCCGCAATAGGCGCAAGTCGTCACCAGCGAATGCTCCGGCTGACCAATGGCGATGACGGATTTTTCCGTCAGCGTCGCAGTCGGACAGGCCTGCACGCAGGCCCCACAGGACACGCATTCCGATTCCAGAAACGCCTCATGGGCACCGGGCGACACCCGGCTGTCGAAACCACGACCTTCAATGGTCAGCGCAAACGTACCTTGCACCTCCTCGCAGGCCCGCACGCACCGCGAACAGACGATGCATTTTGAGGGATCATAAGTGAAATAGGGATTGCTTTGGTCCTTCGGCATATAGCGGGCATTCAACCCATCACCGGCCCGGGTCTTGACGTGATTGTCGCCCTCATAGCCGTAGCGCACATCCCGCAGACCAACCGCACCGGCCATATCCTGCAATTCGCAATCGCCATTGGCGGCACAGGTCAGGCAGTCCAGCGGATGGTCGGAGATATAAAGCTCCATCACGCCCTTACGGATGGCTTTAAGCCGCTCCGTCTGGGTGTGAACGACAATACCCGGCGCACAGGGCGTGGTGCAGGAGGCCGGGGTGCCATTGCGGCCCTCGACCTCCACCAGACAGAGCCGACAGGAGCCGAAGGCATCCACCATGTCGGTGGCGCACAGCTTCGGCACCTGAATGCCCGCCTCCATTGAGGCCCGCATGATCGACGTGCCTGCCGCCACCGTTACCTCGCGGCCATCAATGGTCAGTGTCACAGTTTCGGTGGATGAGGAAGCCGGGGTGCCGTAATCAATTTCATGGATCAGAGACATGGGTTTACTCCGCCGCTTCAACCAGGGGGGCAGGCGCAAAATCCTGCGGGAAATGGGTCATCGCGCTCATGACAGGATAGGGCGTAAAGCCGCCAAGCGCGCAAAGCGATCCGAATTTCATAGTGTTGCAGAGATCTTCCAGCAGCACCTTGTTCTTTTCCGGCTCTATGCCTTTGGCGATCCGGTCCACGGTTTCGACGCCGCGTGTCGAGCCAATCCGACAGGGCGTACACTTGCCGCAACTTTCGATCGCGCAGAATTCCATGGCAAACCGCGCCTGTTTCAGCATATCGGCGCTGTCATCGAAGACAACGATCCCGGCATGACCGATCAAGCCGCCAGCCGCAGTAAAGGCTTCATAGTCGAACACCGTATCGAACAGCGAGGGCGGAAAATAAGCCCCCAGCGGGCCGCCCACTTGCACCGCCTTCACCGGGCGGCCCGTCAAGGTGCCGCCGCCGATATCGTTGATGATCTCGCCCAGCGTCAGGCCAAAGGCCGTCTCGTAGAGGCCACCATGTTTGACATTGCCAGCAATCTGAATCGGGATGGTGCCATGCGACCGGCCAACGCCATAATCGCGGTAGAATTGCGCGCCGCGGTCCATGATAACAGGAACGGAGGCCAGCGACATGACATTGTTGACAACGGTCGGCTTACCGAACAGTCCCTCCAGCGCCGGAAGCGGCGGCTTGGCCCGCACCACACCGCGCTTGCCTTCCAGGCTGTTGAGCAGCGAGGTTTCCTCACCACAGACATAGGCGCCAGCCCCTTCCCGGACCTCCATGTCGAAAGCGTAAGCAGAACCTAACACGGATGCTCCCAGAATGCCTTGCTTGCGGGCAAGCTCGATGGCTTCACGCATCACGGCGATGGCATGCGGATATTCCGAGCGGGTATAGACATAGCCCTTGGTGGCACCAACCGCGATCCCGGCAATCGCCATGCCTTCGATCAACACGAAGGGATCACCCTCCATGATCATCCGGTCGGCAAAGGTGCCGCTATCGCCCTCATCGGCATTGCAAACGATGTACTTCTGATCCGCTTTGGCGTCAGCAACGGTTTTCCATTTGATACCGGTCGGAAAGCCCGCCCCGCCGCGACCGCGAAGGCCGCTTTCGGTCACCTGGGCGACAATGTCGGCGGGCGGCATGGCAATCGCTTTGGCGAGACCGGTCAGGCCCTTGTAATGCCGATAATCCTCCAGCGACAGCGGATCGGTAATGCCGCAGCGGGAAAAGGTCAGCCGCGTCTGGTTCTTCAGGAACGGAATATCGCTGGTCAGGCCGTGGCAGAGCGGATGGGCAGCCCCGGTCAAAAAACCGGCATCGAACAGCCCAGCGACATCGGAAGGCTTGACGGGACCATAGGCAATCCGGCCGTGGTCCGTGCGCACTTCGACCAGGGTTTCCAGCCAAAGCATGCCGCGCGACCCATTGCGAATGACCGTTACATCGACATGGCGTGCCGCAGCTTCCCGCTTGATAGTGGCGGCAACCTTATCGGCCCCGACCGCCAGAGCAGCGGCATCTCGAGGAACGAAAACGGTGATGCTCATCGGCTCGCTCATCGACGGGCCTCCATCAGTAGATCGTCAAGACAGTGCTCGTCCAAGCGGCCATGCAATTCCCCATCCAGCATGGCGGCGGGCGCGCAGGCACAGAGCCCGAGACAGAAGACCGGCTCCAGCGTCACCGCGCCATCAGCTGTGGTTTCATGCCAGTCAATGCCGAGCCGGGCCTTGATCGTTTCGCCAAGAGGCTCGCCACCCAAGGATTGGCAAGCCTCGGCCCGACAGAGTTTCAGGACATGGCGACCGGAGGGATGATCGCGAAAATCATGGTAGAAACTGACGACCCCGTGCACTTCGGCCCGCGACAGATTCAAGGCACGGGCAATCACCGGTTTGGCGCTATCAGGCACGCATCCGAATTCGCGTTGAATTTCATGCAGGATCGGCAGAAGGGGGCCTTCAAGATGCTTGAGGCCATTGATGATCGCCTCCACCCTGGCCATATCGGCTTCCGCCACCACATGCATATTCATCGCTTCCTCCTCAGCAGCCAGCAACGACGGCGTGTGTCGCGCGGCAAGACGGTACACTCAACCATTTTGCGAGAATGAATCCAGCCCGTCACTCAGGTCAATACCGCTGTATCGTTACGCGATAGAAAAAACCTATCAAAGACTTGTGCGGCTGCGAGGCGGCGCGCCTCATGCAATAACGCCGAAACCAGCGGCGTATAGGGTTCACGATGGGTTGCAACCAGCCCAACCAGATGCTGGGCCTGTGGCTCGACAATCGGCACCATGCGAATTTCCTCCGGAAAACCGAAGGATTCCGCGACGTTACGTGGCATGATCGACGACCATTGCCCGGTCCGAATATGAGAAAATAATACAATCATCGAGTTCGATTCCAGCGTCGGCCGAGGCACTACCCCCGCCTCGGTGAAATGCTGATTGATGATGCGCCGGTTCTGCATATCGGGCGTCAATAGGCAAAGCCGAAGATCAGAAACCTCTTGCCAGGTCACACTTTCCCGGTCGGCCAGCGGCGTGCCGGTCGCCGCGATCAGGTGATAACGCTCGGCATAGAGTGGCACAGACGTCACCCGGCCAAGCGGTTCATTGTCGAGATAGGTGATACCTGCATCAATCTCGAGATTTTCCAGAAGACTGAGGACCTGGAGAGAATTGCGCGACACCACCTGGAACGTCACAGCAGGGTGATGCGCCTGAAATGGCTCTGTCAGCCTCTGCACCATCGCCAGCGCCGTCGGGATCACCGCCAGGCGAATATGTCCAGCCAGACCATTGCGCGCCGCCCGCATTTCCTCGCGCATGGTACGAGCATCGCCGACAATCCGCCGCGCCCATTCCAGCACCCGCTGCCCCTCGGGCGTCAGGCCTTGAAACCGGGACCCGCGCTGCACCAGGATGACTCCCAGCTGATCTTCAAGCTGGCGGATCGCCGCTGACAGCGTGGGCTGGGAAATGCCGCATTCTTCCGCAGCACGACCAAAATGCTGGGCACGGGCAAGAGCAATGAAAAATTCCAGCTTATCGATCATCGCTGCACCGCCTGTCGCCCGAGCCTTCAATCATCGGAAAGGCCGAAGCACGTCCTTTGTCGGCAGTCCCATGCGCATCAATCACGCAGGTCGAATGTCGTCTCATCGCCCGCAGGTGAACAATACATCTGGTACAGCACCGATACCAGTTCCTTTACCGCCGGATTGGTGATCGAATAATAAATCTGGCGCCCGGACCGCCGACTTTCCACCAGATTGTCCATCCGCAACCGCGCCAGTTGCTGTGAAACAATCGCCTGCTGCAATTGCAGAAGCGCTTCCAGCTCGCCAACCGTCTTTTCCCCTTCGCTGAGAATACACAGGATCAACAGCCGGTTTTCATGGGACAGGGCCTTCAGAAGAGCAGCGGCGCCTGCTGCTTTCTGCATGAAGTTGGCCAATTGGCTCGCCGGCATTTCGGCGTCTGTTGAAGAAGCGATCATAGGTTCCATCGAATGACAATGTCTACGGACTGCTGAACACCGGATGAAGGGAAGCGGATCAGCGACGGACAAAAACTGCTCAACATGGCACAGACAGCGCGAGATCCTTCAGCATCCTTGCGCTCTTGCCCAAGGCAATCCGCTCTGTTTCATCAAGATCAGGCACAAGATCCATCAGAATTCCGCTCGAGCCAATCACGCGTGGCACAGATGCCGCAACATCGGTGACACCAGCCAGCTCCGCTGTGACGCTGGAAACGGAAAGCACATCACGCTGGTCGCTGGCAATTGCTTTGACGATCCGTGCCAGACCGGCACCGATGCCGTAATAGGTGGCACCTTTTCCTTTAATAATCTTGTCGGCGGCGTGGCGCACACCGGCGTCGATCTCGCTGCGAACCGTGTCTGTCACCGGCTTGCCCGCCTGTTCGGCAAAAGACATCAATGGCACGGCGCCAACCATTGCATTCGACCAGGCCAACACTTCGCTATCGCCATGCTCGCCCAGAACATAGGCATGGACGGATTGCGGCGAAATCTCCAGATATCGCCCGAGCAGGCTGCGAAACCGTGCGGTATCGAGTATGGTGCCGGAGCCGATCACTCTTTGCGGTGCAAGGCCCGACAGCCGGGTCGCGATATCGGTCATGATATCGACAGGATTGGAAGCGATCAGCAAAATTGCGTTCGGTGCTGCTGCGAGAACCTGGTCCACGACCTGCCGGAATACTTCCGCATTGCGGCCAAGCAATTCGAGCCGGGTTTCACCCGGTTTCTGGCTGACACCTGCCGAGATGATAATCACGCCCGCTCCAGCGAAATCATCATAATGTCCGGCTCGTACAAGGGTTGCTGAAACGAATGGCACGGCATGGGATATATCCTCGGCCTGGGCTTGGGCCAGATCCGTATTATAATCAACCAGCACGATTTCCGAGGCGATGCCAAGCATTGTTAATGCATAGGCCGATGCACTGCCCACCATGCCCGCTCCCACTATGCCGACCTTCATGTCCCCACTCCTGACCGCGAAACTACCCGCGTTACTGACCCCGTATTCACGCCACATCGTGCATCTCCGCATGGCGATCTGCTTCGAAATTTCTTCAATCCCAGAGGGTCCAAAGACATTGTTATTGACTATAACATAATTTCAAAACGGCCAAAAATGCACGAAATGCGATGAGAGACGTCGTTATGTTTTCCCCACACCACCATGCCTATGAAGGTCTACTGCGATCGTCACCTGCACCGCTTTACTTCACGTCTAAATCAATTGAGAAGAGTATGACTTCTGAGTAAGCGCGGACAGTGACGTTACGTGAGGCGAGTGTCAACCGCGGCTTCCGGCCATTTTTGTGATAGAATGACCCCTTCGGACATAAAAAATAATGGTAGCGCAATCATTTGGGATAGGAAGGTCGTCGGCCTGCTTTCGAGAGCATTGGCACCATTTGGAATCAGCAATTACGCTGTGCAGCGAGCGGTAAAGAGAAGCTAGAAAACAACGCTCAAACACCAGTACCCAAAACACAGGCTCACCTTGTCCAACCCTGAATGGCGGAAAGTGAAGCTTTCGATGTGTTTTATTTTAATCTGAATACGGGAAGAGTACACATTGAAACCGTACGACTGAAAGCATTTTGAAAATCATCGGCTGCTTCCGCAAATTTTCCCACATTCAACCGGATTGAACGAAAAAATTATGCGGTAAACTTAAGGGATTACAGTATTTTAAGGGTGTTTGATGAAATCGAGCACGTTTTAGATGTTACCACAAAAAAAGCGGCCACGAGGGCCGCCTTGAAAACCGAAAAATGAAGAAGCCATTAATCAGGCTGGAACCAGGACGCCGTTAAGATGCGTCATTGCGTTCAAGAACTGCTCGAGCTTGGTCCGGTGTTCGTGATTTTCCGTATCGTCTAGCTCTGCTTTGGCCAATTCGATCCGCTTCATCAGCGTATCACGGCTCAGCTCATCGACCGGTACGGCACTTTCCGCCAACAGAGTCAGCCTTTCCGGTGTGATATCGGCAAAGCCACCGAAAATGACATATTTGCCGGTTTTTCCGGAAGCAAACTTCACCGTTACGACACCTGGCTTGATCACCGTCATCGTCGGCGCATGGTGGGCCATGACGGTCATCTCACCTTCGGTCGCTGGAATGACAACCTCGCTTACCTTTTCCGAGATCAGCAACCGCTCGGGGGAAACGAATTCGAAATTGAAATTGTCAGCCATGGCTTTTTACTTTCTAACGCTGGAAACTGAACGCACGGTCATAAACCGTGCGTTCTTCGATCCATGGATCAGGCAGCAACAGCTGCCAACTTCTTTGCCTTTTCGATGGCTTCGTCCATTGAGCCGACCATGTAGAAGGCGGCTTCCGGCATATGGTCGTAGTCGCCATTGACCAGGCCCTTGAAGCCCTTGATTGTGTCTTCCAGCGACACCAGCTTGCCTGGCGAACCGGTGAAGATTTCAGCAACGTGGAAGGGCTGCGACAGGAATCGCTCGATCTTACGGGCGCGGGCAACCGCAATCTTGTCGTCTTCAGATAGTTCGTCCATCCCAAGGATGGCGATGATGTCCTGAAGAGACTTGTAGCGCTGAAGAGTCGACTGAACCTTACGAGCCACTTCGTAATGCTCTTCACCGACAACCATCGGGTCGAGCATACGCGAGGTGGAGTCGAGCGGGTCAACAGCCGGATAAATACCCTTTTCAGCGATCGAGCGGTTCAGAACCGTCGTTGCGTCCAAGTGGGCAAAAGACGTTGCCGGAGCCGGGTCGGTCAAGTCGTCGGCAGGAACGTAAATGGCCTGAACAGAGGTAATCGAGCCCTTGTTCGTGGTGGTGATGCGTTCCTGAAGGGCACCCATGTCGGTTGCCAGTGTTGGCTGATAACCAACAGCCGAAGGAATACGACCCAGAAGAGCCGACACTTCAGACCCAGCCTGCGTGAAGCGGAAAATGTTGTCCACGAAGAACAGAACGTCCTGGCCCTTGTCGCGGAAGTCTTCAGCGATGGTCAGACCGGTCAAGGCTACGCGCGCACGCGCACCCGGAGGCTCGTTCATCTGGCCGTAAACGAGGGCGCACTTGGAACCAGCAGCAGAGCCACCGTTTTCATGCGGGTCAACGTTCACCTTGGATTCGATCATTTCGTGGTACAAGTCATTGCCTTCGCGGGTACGTTCACCCACGCCAGCAAACACCGAGTAGCCGCCGTGTGCCTTGGCAACGTTGTTGATCAATTCCATGATCAAAACGGTCTTGCCAACGCCCGCGCCGCCGAACAGGCCGATCTTACCGCCCTTGGCGTAAGGAGCGAGAAGGTCAACAACCTTGATGCCGGTTACCAGGATCTGAGATTCAGTCGATTGCTCAACATATTCAGGAGCAGGCTGGTGAATCGCGCGACGAGCAGTCGTCGTCACCGGCCCAAGTTCGTCCACCGGTTCCCCAATGACGTTCAGAATACGTCCGAGCGTTTCGTCACCGACAGGCACGGAGATCGGAGCGCCGGTATCGGAAACCGGTTGACCACGCACCAGACCTTCGGTCGAGTCCATGGCAATGGTCCGCACCACATTTTCACCGAGATGCTGCGCCACTTCCAGAATCAGGCGTTGGCCGCCGTTTTCTGTTTCCAACGCATTCAGGATCGGCGGCAAGACGCCGTCGAATTTCACATCGACGACGGCGCCGATGACCTGGGTCACCTTGCCCGCTGCGGGAGATGTCTGGGTCGCTGCCCTAGCCATATTCATACCCTCTTTTGTTCAAGCTCAGAGCGCTTCGGCGCCTGCAATGATTTCGATGAGTTCGGTGGTGATCTTGGCCTGCCGCTGGCGATTGTAACTCAGCGTCAACTTGTTGATCATCTCACCGGCGTTGCGCGTGGCATTGTCCATAGCGCTCATTTTGGCGCCCATTTCACCGGCGGCATTTTCAAGAAGCGCACGGAAAATCTGCACCGCAATGTTGCGCGGGATCAGGTCGGACAAGATCGAAGCCGCGTCCGGTTCGTAATCATAGACCGCGGCAGCGCTGCTGGAAGCTGCCGGAGCATCGCCTACAGCCGCTGGAATCAACTGCCGGGCTGTTGGGATCTGGCTTATAACCGACTTGAATTCCGAATAGAACAAGGTGCAGACGTCAAATTCGCCCTTGTCGAACATGGAGATCACCTTGCGGGCAACCGTATCCGCATTTTCAAACGCAACGCGCTTGACCTCGCGAAACTCAGTCCGCTCAACGATCAATGCACCGAATTCCCGACGCAGACTGTCATAGCCCTTCTTGCCGACGCAATAGATCTTCACGGTCTTGCCCGCTGCCAGCAAGCTGCGCACATGATCACGCGCAAAACGCGAGATCTGTGAATTGAAACCGCCGCAAAGACCACGCTCGGCCGTGCAGACCACGAGCAGATGCACATCGTCCTTGCCGGTGCCCGTCATCAGCGTGGACACGCCATCATCACTGCCAACCGCCTGAGCGATATTGGTGAGAACGGCGCCCATGCGCTGAGAATATGGCCGGGCGGCCTCCGCCGCCTCCTGCGCACGACGCAACTTAGCCGCAGCGACCATTTTCATCGCTTTGGTAATTTTCTGCGTCGCCTTGACGGAGGCGATCCGGTTTTTCAGATCCTTTAGTGAAGGCATCCGTTAATCCGTCCTTGGCTCGAGTCCGATTTAGGCGAAAGACTTTGCGAACGTATCGAGAGCAGCCTTGAGCTTGCCCTTGACGTCATCGCTGATAGCCTTCTCCGTGCGGATTGCATCGAGGATGTCCTTGCCTTCTGTCCGGAGATAGGAAAGCACGCCATGCTCAAATCGACCGACATCACTGACGGCAAGCTTATCGAGATATCCGTTGACACCCGCGAAAATCACAACAACCTGCTCTTCCACCTTCAACGGGGAGAACTGCGGCTGCTTCAAAAGTTCGGTAAGGCGCGCACCACGGTTCAGCAAGCGCTGCGTGGCAGCATCAAGGTCTGAACCGAACTGGGCGAAGGCGGCCATTTCACGATACTGGGCAAGCTCACCCTTGATCGAGCCAGCAACCTGCTTCATGGCCTTGATCTGAGCAGCAGAACCAACGCGCGAAACCGACAAACCAACGTTCACAGCCGGACGAATGCCTTGATAGAACAGGTCGGTTTCAAGGAAGATCTGGCCATCGGTGATCGAGATCACGTTGGTCGGAATGAATGCCGACACGTCGTTGCCCTGGGTTTCAATCACCGGCAGCGCGGTAAGCGAACCAGCGCCACGCTCGTCGGAGAGCTTGGCAGCACGCTCAAGCAGACGCGAATGCAGATAGAAAACGTCACCAGGATAAGCTTCGCGACCCGGAGGACGACGCAGCAACAGCGACATCTGACGGTAAGCAACAGCCTGCTTGGACAAGTCATCGTAAGCGATCAGGGCGTGCTGGCCCTTGTCGCGGAAATATTCGCCCATCGTGCAGCCAGCGAACGGAGCAAGATACTGCATGGGAGCAGGATCAGAAGCCGTCGCAGCAATGATGATGGAGTATTTCAGAGCGCCACGCTCTTCGAGAACCTTGACGAACTGGGCAACGGTGGAGCGCTTCTGGCCGATAGCCACGTAAACGCAGAACATCTTGTCATCGCCACCAGCATCATGTGCAGGCTTCTGATTGAGGAAGGTGTCGAGAATGATGGCGGTCTTGCCGGTCTGACGGTCGCCAATGACCAACTCGCGCTGGCCGCGGCCAACCGGGATCAGAGCATCGATGGCCTTGATGCCTGTCGACATCGGCTCATGAACGCCCTTGCGCGGAATAATGCCAGGAGCCTTGACGTCAACGCGCGAACGAATTGCCGAGTTTATCGGACCTTTGCCGTCAATCGGATTGCCGAGAGCGTCAACAACACGACCCAGCAGTTCAGGACCAACGGGAACTTCAACGATGGCGCCGGTCCGCTTAACGGTGTCGCCTTCCTTGATGTCGCGGTCGGAGCCGAAGATAACCACGCCGACATTGTCAGCTTCGAGGTTCAGCGCCATGCCCCGGATACCACCGGGAAACTCGACCATTTCACCGGCCTGGACATTGTCCAGACCGTAGACGCGGGCAATACCGTCACCCACGGACAGAACCTGGCCGACTTCGGAAACTTCAGCGTCCTGGCCAAAGTTCTTGATTTGATTTTTCAGAATTGCGGAAATTTCCGCGGCGCGGATATCCATCAGCCAACCTCTTTCAGTGCAAGCTTAAGGGTGGAAAGTTTGGTGCGAAGAGACGTGTCTATCTGACGGGAGCCGATCTTGACGATCAGACCACCCAGGAGAGACGGATCGACAGTCACGAACATCGTAACGGTCTTTCCGGTCGCGCTCTTCAGCGCCTCCTTCAGTTCGGTTTCCTGCGCCGGGGTCAGCGCATGAGCAGAGATCACATCAGCAGCCAGTTCGCCACGGTGGCGCGCCGCGATCATGCGGAAGGCTGCGATCATGCCGGGAACGGCAAACAGGCGACGATTGGCTGTAACGAGCTTCAGGAAATTGCCGACGAGGCCGCCAATTTCAGCCTTGTCACACAACGCTGCGATGGCAGCAGCCTGCTGCTCGCTGGTGAAGGCCGGGCTGGTCACCAGCCGCTGCAGATCAACACTCTCGTCGATCATCGCCTGGAAACGATTGAGATCGCCAGCCACCGCATCCACAGAACCCGCCTCGCGCGCCAGCTCGAAAAGCGACGACGCATAGCGCTCTGCAACTGCGGAAACCGGCTGACCGGACATAGGCTGGGATGTGTCTGCCACGGGCACAAAATTCCCTGAATGTTACTCAAAACTGTCGCATGCGCCGGCTGGCGCAACACCAGTTTGATATCGTTTAAGTTTTCCCCCGGACTTCACAAGCAGTGCAGCTTGTATCGTCCAAATTTGCGGTCCGTCTAGCATACGATCCCCGGACTCGCAACACGGGTATTAACGGAATAAACGAGGAGGGCAACCCGCTTTTGACGATTTTGTGATCTTCACCGTCAAATTAATGAGGCGGATTGCGCGAAATCGCGTCACACCAGGCCAAAGACGTAGATGAAAGGCAAAATGCCTAAAACAGTGACGGCAATTATAAGGTGAAAATTGCGCCAGGTCGCTCCGCGAGCTCCCCCATGGTCCGACAGGATCGACAAAATCAAACCAAACAGCCCGACCCCCAGAGTGATCCCATAGGCCAGATAAAGCATCGGCTGGGCCAGCATCACGGCGCTTGCGCCAAGGCCGGTCATCATGCCGCCACCCAGGCGCAGCGCGGCCAACCCTTCCCGGCGGCCCTCCCGCCCGCTCAAGCCGAGGCCCCGAAGGGTGATGCCCGGGGCAAACATGATGAACAGGCCCAGAAGGGCAAAAAGCGCGGCGCTGGCAAAGGCCAGTTGCTCGCCGGTTTCGGTCGGAAAATAGAATTCCATGGCAGCCTCTGGTGGTCCTCTGTGATCGTCCCTGTCTCAGGCCTGGATGCGGCGCAAAGCAGGAGGATGAATCGTATTTGCGCTCTTATGCCACAGGCAAATCCAGGCGCAATATCTGGCTGTCGTCACCTCAAGCGCTGAATGCCCGTTATACGAGGGATTATTGGAAATCATTCGTCGTATTCCCCGGCATCAAAGAAAGCTCTGCGGATCGACATCCACTTGCACCTGGATGGAGCGACGCTCTTTCGGGCCATTGCTCAGCATCGCAGCGACAAAAGCCTGCATGTCGCTGGCTTTGCGGCCATGAATGAGCAATCGGAAACGATGGCGGCCACGGATCAGCGCCAGCGGTGCCTCGGCAGGCCCCAGAATGGCGATGCCGCCGACAGCAGGGGCGGCCTGGCGCAATTGCCGGGCATGGGTTTCGGCATCCGCCCTGTTGTCCGCCGACACGATGATCGAGACAAGCCGTCCGTAAGGCGGCAGCACCGCCCGCTCCCGCTCGGTAATTTCCCGCTCGTAAAAGGCATCGGCATCGCCGGAAACAATGGCTTGCATCACCGGATGCTGCGGCTGATAAGTCTGCAAAAGGCCATGACTCTTCAAACCGGTACGCCCCGCCCGCCCCGTCACCTGGCTCAACAGTTGAAAGGTGCGCTCGGCGGCGCGTGGATCACCATTGGCCAGGCCGATATCGGCATCGACGATGCCGACAAGCGTCATCAGCGGGAAATTATGCCCCTTGGCCACCAATTGCGTGCCGATGACGATATCCGCCTCGCCCTTGGCAATGGCTTCCAGTTCCAGCCTGAGCCGTTTGACGCCGCCGAGATCCGACGACAAGACCAGCGTGCGAGCGTCTGGGAAGTGCCGCTCCACCTCCTCGGCAATCCGCTCCACGCCCGGCCCGCAGGCAACGAGATGGTCCAGCGTCCCGCATTCGGGGCAGGCATTGGGCGTCGGCTCGGCATAACCGCATTGATGGCATTGAATCTGGCCGCGAAACCGGTGTTCCACCAGCCAACTGGAACATTGCGGGCATTGGAAACGATGGCCACAGACCCGGCAGAGCGTCAGCGGCGCATAGCCCCGCCGATTGAGAAACAACAGTGCCTGTTGCTGCTTTTCCACCGTCTTGCCGATGGCCCGCAGCATGAGAGGCGAAAGAAATCCGCCCCGTTCCGGCGGATGGCGGCGCATATCGACAAGATGCAGATCCGGCATGGCCGCATCGGCAAAACGGGTCGGCAGGTGAATGCGCTTGTATCGACCGCTATAACTGTTGACCTGACTTTCGACCGACGGCGTGGCCGAGACCAGCACGGCAGGAATGCTGGCAATCCGCGCCCGCACCACCGCCATGTCCCTGGCATTGTAGAACACCCTGTCTTCCTGCTTGAAGGCCGGATCATGCTCCTCATCGACAATGATCAGCCCCAGATCGGCAAAGGGCAGGAACAGCGCCGAGCGCGCACCGGCCACTACCCGAATATCGCCTGTCGCCGTTTGGCGCCAGACTTTTTCCCGCGTCCGGGTGGCAAGGTCGGAATGCCATTCGCCGGGCTTGGCACCAAAACGGTCCTGAAACCGCTCCAGAAAAGCGGTGGTCAGAGCGATTTCCGGTAGAAGGATCAGCACCTGGCGGCCCTGGCGCAGAGTTTCGGCAATCGCTTCGAAATAGACTTCCGTTTTGCCGGACCCTGTGACGCCATCGATCAGCGCCACCGAAAACCCGCCATCCCGAACACTCTCCACCAGCACCTCAGCTGCGCCCAGCTGCGGACCGGAGAGACGATGGGCAGCGTAATCCGGATCGGGCAGCGCCACCAAGGGCGGAGGCGGCAGAAATACGGTTTCAAACAGGCCGAGCTTTGCCATGCCGTCAACAACCGAGGTCGAGACCCCTGCCGCATGAGCAAGCCCGCTCTTGGTCCAGGAAAGCCCGTCCTCAGCCAATTCCAGCACTTTCCTGCGGGCCGGGGTCAGTTTTTCCGGGGCATGACCGCTGTAGCGCAAGCCTTCGATCATCGGGTCCGGATCGAAAGCGGCAGGCGCACGCAAGGCCATGCGAGCCACCAATCCGGGCGGAGAAAGAGTATAGGCCGCCACCCAGTCGATGAACCGGCGCATGCCCACGTCCAGCGGAGGGCAATCGAACAGCTTTTCGATACTGCGCAATTTGGCGGGATCGACCTTGGCCCCGTCACCCTCGCCATCCCAGACAACGCCGACCACTTTGCGCGGCCCAAGCGGCACCTGCACGATGGCGCCCGGCGTCAGCATCATCTCATCGGGAACGGCGTAACTGTAAGGCCCCGGCGCCGGCAAGGGCACCAGGACGGGGACGGCGCGGCGGGCAGGACCGGCCTTGGCGCGCGGACCAAACAGATCTGACGATTCGGTGCTCATTGCGCCGGACCATGCCCCCGAACAGAACAAAATGGAACCGGAAATTTACGCCGTGATCGCCCGCACCCGACACTGGGATGGATGCGGGCAGTAGGGTGCTCACCCCACCCGCCGCAAGCCGGTCGGCTGCTGGGAACCGGTGGCTCCATTGGCGGGATGAAGATTAAACCGCCGGACCAGATCAAGCAGAACCGTTGCCTCGGAGGCCAGCGCCGCACTCGCTGCATTGGTTTCCTCGACCATGGCGGCATTTTTCTGGGTGACCTGGTCCATCTGGTTGACGGCGGTGTTGACTTCGGACAGCCCGACAGACTGTTCGCGCGCGGACAGAGCAATGGCATCCATATGCCGGTTGATCGTCACGATATAATCCACAATGGTCTTTAGTGATTCGCCGGTATTACGCACCAGTTCCACGCCTCTGTCCACTTCGACCGTCGAATTGCGGATCAGTTCCTTGATTTCGCGGGCCGCCTGGGCGGAGCGCTGGGCAAGCTCGCGGACTTCCTGAGCGACGACGGCAAAACCCTTGCCAGCCTCGCCCGCGCGTGCCGCTTCCACGCCGGCGTTCAGCGCCAGAAGATTGGTCTGGAAAGCAATCTCATCGATCACCCCGATAATATTGGCGATCTGGTTGGACGATTGTTCGATCCGCTGCATGGCATTGACCGCATCCGCCACAACACGGCCCGAGCTGGTCGCACTGCTATTGGCCTCGACGGCGACTGTTCTTGCTTCTTCGGCACGCTTGGAAGAATTGCCGACATTGGCGGTGATCTGGTCGAGGGCCGCCGCCGTCTCTTCCAGCGATGCCGCCTGCTGTTCCGTGCGCTTGGACAGTTCATCGGAACTACCGCTGATTTCCAGTGAGCCATTGTCAATCGATTGCGAGGCCTGGGTCACGGCGATCATCGCCTCGCGCAACTGGGTGATGGCCGCGTTGAAATCGGCCCGCAGGCTTTCGAATTCAGGCGCGAAGGGCTGGTCCAGCCGGAACGTCAGATCGGCATTGGCAAGATGCTTGAGGCCATCGGCAAGGCCGGACGTGGCCTGGGCCATCGCTTCAGCCCGCAACCTGTCAATTTCGGCGGTGCGGCGACGTTCGGTTTCCGTTGTCTGGCGGCTGGCCGCCGCATCCTGCTCCAACTGGCGGTTAGCGACTGCATTGTCACGGAACACGCCGACCGCATCGGCCATAGCACCGATTTCATCGGCCCTGCCCGCGCCAGGAATGGTGATATCCGTCTCGCCACCGGCAAGCTGGCCCATGCTGGCCGTCATGGCTCGGATGGGCTTGGCAATGCTAAGCGCCACGAACCACATGGCGCCGATACCGCCGGCCGCAATGATCAGGGCGACGATAGCCTGGAAGATGATATCACTGCCGCCGCGCTGGGTCAGAGCCTGGTCCAGGCTGATTGCCTCGGCCATCGCCACCGGCCTGGGTACGGACACGATCACCGACCATGGTGTCTTGGTACGCCCAATGGCGATTGGGGAAAATGCCTGAAATTGATCGGCATCGGCAAGAACGTCGGCCTTGCCACCCTGGATCATCGGTAGAAGGCCGGAGAGCGCCGGTGTCGTCTTGTCAAAACGCTGCCCGATTGTGTCGGGATGCTCGCTATCGGCGACCACCAACCCCTTGTAACTCACGATCTTAACGCCTGCCTTGCCGCCATAGAGTGAGGCGCGCACATCCTCTGCCAGCTTCTGCACAAAGCCGAGATCGAAATCGGCCCCAGCGACACCGCGAAACTTGCCATCAATCATGATTGGCACAGACATGGTGGCAAGAAACACGTTCTTGCCCTGAACGATATAGGGCAATGGATCGAGAATGCTCTCGCCCCCGCCCTGCTGCGGACCGATATACCAGCCGCCCTTCATCACTCCGTTCGGATGCAATTCCGCACTGTCATATTCGACAAGCGGTTGAATGGCGATCTTGCCCGCCGCATCCCGGGTCCAATAGGGCAGGAAGCGCCCTGTCGCATCGGACCCCAGATCGCGTCGGTCGCGGAACTGGCCGTCATTGCCATCGAGTGCGTTCGGTTCCCAGGCGCTATAGGTGCCGTTGAAACGTGGATTATCCTTGAGTAGGTTCAGCAACATGGCGTTAAGCTGCCCGCGCCTCAGCTCCACCGCCGTACCATTGACCTTGTCGCCTGCAATAACCTCAAAACTGCGTGCCAGATTCCGTGCTGCATCGAAAGCCCCATCCAGCGATGATCGGATGATGCCGGACTGGGTGGAAGCGAGCGTGGACAGGGCTTCCCGGGTTTTGGCTTCGGTGAGCTTGGTGACGTTATCGCCGACAAAATCTCTTGTCTGCCCGGCGGAGACAATGCCATAGCCAACCAGGCCAGCCGTGGCCGACAGGACGCAAAGACCTGCAAGCACGGCAATTTTCATTTGTATGGACTTAAACTGCATGTTGGTTTCTTTCGCCAGTCGAGATCTTCCCACAAGATCATCAGATTGGCTGATATTTAGATATTCCGACCATTAATATATTCAAAATATCCCCTCAATATCGAGGGTATAAAACCAAAGTATAGAATCGATTTTGACGATTGCTAAACCAATATAAACTAAGAGTATATTTGGTATTTTCAATGCACACCTTGGCATGCGTCGCATCAGTCCGGTGACCTGGGCGCGTCGGTTAATCCTTCCCTAATGGCTCTCCGGCAGGATGGCTTTGGTGTGTGATTCCTGGACTGTTTAAGACCAAGACAGACACATTATATGAGACTATCAATCACGAAGGCCCTGCCGTGACAGAACTGCTGTTGATTGCCGCCCCCGACCTGCTGGCGGAACGCCAGAATTGGCTTGCGAGCCTGTCTGGACAAAGGCGGCTCGCCGATCATACGCTGACCGCCTATGAACGCGATACCCGTCAGTTTCTGGGATTTCTGACCGGTTATTTCGGCGGTCCTCCGTCAATCGATGACATCAAGGCGTTACGGCCTTCCGACCTGCGCGCATTTTTGTCGTCACGCCGCAAGGAAGGTGCTGGCGCTCGCTCGCTCGGTCGTCATCTTGCCGGTGTCCGGTCGCTCTTGCGCTATCTGGAACGCAAAGGCCTGGTTAATGCCGCCGGTGCCGGAGCCATCCGCTCACCCAAGCAACCGAAATCGCTACCGAAGCCGCTCAGTGCCTCCCAGGCTTTGACGGTGGTGGCCGCGGAAACACAATTGAACGAGGAGCCTTGGATCGCGGCGCGGGACGCCGCGGTTTTTGCTTTGCTCTATGGCTGCGGCCTGCGCATTTCCGAGGCGCTGGACCTGACACCCGCCGATATCGTCGCCACGACGACAACACTGCGGGTGACCGGCAAGGGCAACAAGACCCGGCTCGTGCCGCTCTTGCCCATTGTGCGGCAAGCGGTTGAATCCTATCAAAGCCTCTGCCCCTATCACCTCCCAGCCGGAGAGCCGCTGTTTCGCGGCGCGCGCGGCGGGAAATTGCAGCAAGGCATCATCCAGCGGGAAATGCAGCGGTTACGCTCGGCACTCGGCCTGCCGGATACCGCAACGCCACATGCATTGCGCCATTCCTTTGCCACGCATCTGCTGAGCGGCGGCGGCGACCTGCGCACCATTCAGGAATTGCTTGGCCATGCCAGCCTTTCCACCACCCAGATCTATACCGGCGTGGATTCGGCAAGGCTACTGGATGTGTATGACCGCGCGCATCCCCGCGCGTGATACCAAATGTTTAAAATTGGGAAATAGGGTCCTTGAAAAGGGAACCGGCGTCGCCGGTCAGACACGCCCAGATGGACCTTCAGAAAGCAGGCAGGATGTTTAAAGCCAAGAATATGTCAGCGATAAACACAAGCGTTTCCCGCTGGGCTGCCCCCCGCTGGATTGACCGGGCCTTGGCCATCATCATGGTCTTGCCACTGCTGTTCCTGACGTTGCTGATTGCGGCTATCGTGTCATCGAGCTTCGCCAAGGCCGAGGACCTTTCCTGCACCGGACGCGATCTCCTGCAGGATTTGCAGCAAAAGGACCCGAAAGCCTATCAAGCGCTGCAGGCCGAAGCGGCCAAGGTTCCGAATGGCCATTCGATTTTCTGGAAGATCGAAAAGCCCGGCATTGCGCCGTCCTTCCTGCTTGGCACCATGCATGTTACCGACCCGCGCGTGCTGACAATGCCGAAAGGCGCACCAGACGCCGCAGCGGCAGCCGATACCATTATCGTTGAATCCGACGAGGTCCTCGACGACAAGAAAGCCGCCCTCGCGCTTCTGGCAAAGCCGGAATTGTCGATGTTTACCGATGGCACGACGATTACCAGCCGCCTGACACCTGAGCAGACGGCAATGCTCGAAGCCGGACTGAAAGAACGAGGTCTGTCACTCACCGCCGTCAACAGAATGAAACCCTGGATTCTCGCGGCTTTCGTCGCACTTCCGGCCTGCGAAAAGGCCCGCAAAGCCGAGGGACAGTCCTTCCTCGACAAGCAGATTGCCGAAAATGCCGCCAAGGCCGGCAAGCAGGTGGTCGGATTGGAAACCTATGCTGAACAATTGGCCGCGATGAACGACCTGCCGATGGCTTTTCATTTACAATCGCTGATCGAGGCCGTCGAGCTTGGTGACAAGATCAATGACGTCAATGAAACCATGATCTCCCTTTATTTGAAGGGCGACGTCGGGGAAATCATGCCTATGCTGAAAATAGTGTCCCCGAACGATGAAACAGATAAGGCAGATGGCCAAGCTGATTTCGATCAGCGGCTAGTGATCGACCGCAACAAAGTCATGGCACAGCGCGCTGGTCCGCTTATCAGTCAAGGCAAGGTCTTCATGGCTGTCGGCGCCTTACATCTGCCGGGCGAAAAAGGGCTGGTGGAATTGCTGCGCGCTCAGGGCTTCACCCTGACGGCCCTGCAATAAAGCAAATTAGAAAAGCTGTGGCTTGAACATCAAGCCACAGCTCTCAAGATTGCAAAACGATAATAACTGCGAGTTCTCTCTTCTTTTAGAGCATCGGATTTATCCGAGAACCGGTTCTTAACTTTCGGTCCGATGCTCTAAAAAAGAGCGCAGATCACATGTGAATCGGCTTGGCGAAGGTGGCCAATGCTGCTTCCTTCACGGCTTCCGACATGGTGGGATGCGCATGGCAGGTGCGGCCAAGATCTTCCGAAGAGCCGCCGAATTCCATCAGCACAGCCGCTTCATGGATCATTTCACCAGCCCCAAGGCCGATGATGTGAACGCCAAGCACCCGGTCGCTTTCCTTATCGGCAAGGACCTTAACGAAACCGTCCGTCGCCAGCATGGCGCGGGCGCGGCCATTGGCGGTGAAGGGGAACTTGCCGATCTTGTAGGCGACGCCTGCGGCCTTCAGTTCTTCTTCCGTCTTGCCGACGGAGGCAACTTCCGGCTGGGTGTAAACCACGCCCGGAATGACATCATAATTCACATGGCCGTGCTGGCCGGAGAGGATTTCCGCAAGCGCGACACCTTCATCTTCAGCCTTATGCGCCAGCATTGGACCCTTGACCACGTCACCAATGGCGTAAATGCCGGCAACATTGGTCTGGAAGTGATTGTCGATTTCGACGCGGCCACGGTTGTCGAGGGCAACACCAACGTCTTCCAGCCCAAGGCCTGTGGTGTAAGGCTTGCGGCCCGTGGCGATCAGCACGACATCGGCTTCCAGCACGGTGGCTTCGCCGCCCTTGGCAGGTTCGAACGTAACCTTGGCACCGGAACCGGTCTTTTCAACGGCGGTCACCTTGGCGCCGAGATTGAATTCCATGCCCTGCTTGACCAGCATTCGCTGGAACTGCTTGGAGACTTCGCCGTCCATGCCGCCGAGAATAGTGTCGAGATATTCGACCACCGTGACCTTGGCACCCAGACGCGCCCAGACCGAGCCAAGCTCAAGGCCAATCACGCCGCCGCCAACCACGATCATCTTGCCCGGCACCTTGTCCAGCGCAATGCCGCCGGTGGAAGAGACGATGATCTTTTCGTCGATATCAACGGCAACGCCGGGAATGCCAGCCACATCCGAGCCGGTGGCTATGACGATGTTCTTGGTTTCGAGGATCTGTTCTTCACCCTTGTCATTGGTGACGGAGACCTTGCCGGCAGCCACGATCTTGCCGGTGCCGATGACGCCGTCGATCTTGTTCTTCTTGAACAGGAAGGACACGCCTTCGACATTGGCTTTCACGGTCGCATCCTTGTGCGCCATCATCTTCGGCAGGTTCAGGACCGGCGCGCTGACATCCACACCCAGCTCAGCCATGCCATGGGCGGCATGGTGGAACATTTCGGACGCATGCAGCAGGGCTTTCGATGGAATGCAGCCGATATTGAGGCAGGTGCCGCCATAGGTGGCACGCTTCTCGACAACCGCCACCTTCATTCCAAGCTGGGCAGCCTTGATCGCGCAGACATAACCGCCGGGGCCGCTACCGATGACAACAAGATCATATGCCATTCAATCATTCCTTCACATCAAACGTTATGCCGCCCATCATTGTGGGTACCGGCAAAATCACGAACAGACAGGGCCAAGGCCCGCATGAGACAAGCGCAAAGCGCTCACATTAACTGGCCTTTTCCGTCGCAAGCTTCAAACCAAGCACAATGAAGACTGCACCGCTGATGCGGTCGATCCATTGGCTGGCGCGTGAAAAGGCCGCACGCATTTTCGGCGTCGTCATGAAAATACTGACGCCGACAAACCAGGTGATCAGGCAGGTCGCCATCACGAGGCCATAGCCGAACTTAACCGCGATCGGCGTATGAACGCTGACCACCGTGGAGAAGATCGACAGGAAGAAAAACACCGGTTTCGGATTGAGAGCATTGGCTGCAAAACCGAGAAAGAACGACTTGGAGATCGACTGGCGTTTTTGATCGCCCGCCTCCACAGTCGGCTGCGCGGTCATATCGGATTTACCCGCCCGCAATGACTTCACACCAATGTAAAGCAGATAGGCGACACCACACCATTTGACGATATTGAACAGGTAGATCGACTGGGAGATGATCAGGCCAAGGCCGAGAATGGTGTAGGTCACATGAAACATCAGCGACGAACCAACACCGAAACTGGTGATGATCGCCTCACGCCGTCCATGTACCAGGGATTGGCGCATGACCATAGCCAGATCAGCACCGGGAGAGACGATAGCGAAGGCGAAAATAGCCATCAGGGATGCGAGTTCAAACAGATAGGGATGCATCGACTTTCCTCACTCCGCGCCATAAGCAGCCGCTTAAAACAACAGGACCAACAGCATCGCCACCAGACCTGCCATCGAGCCCACCCATACCAGCGACCGGATATAGGGAATTCCCGCCAGATAAAGCGGAATGTAGATAATCCGACACACCAGCCAGACCCATGCACCGATCAGGCCGAACCCATGTGGATCACCAGCCAGAATGAGGCCGAATGCAAGGGCAATGAACCCGGGATAGGTCTCCCTGAAATTCGTGGAGGACCGCGCCGCACGGCCCGCGAGCTGACCGGTCGGTTTCCTGTCATCATCTCTCGGACCGGCATTCCAGTTTGTCCCGAGTTCCTTTGTCGCCGTCATGCCTTGCAGCATGATGTGGACGATCAACAGAAGCACACTGATACCAATCAGCGGCAAAAAAGGCGAAGCGGCAAGAAAAGTCGGTTGCATGTTCATGCTCCACTTTTTGGTTCACACCATTCCCGATGGAATGCCGCATCGCATTTTGTGATCTGACATCTTCCGCCACCTATTGGCAGCGCAAGACGATCTCATTTTGTGTATTAGAGGTCGAGAACCAAACGTTCCGGATCTTCCAGGCTTTCCTTGACGCGCACGAGGAAGGTTACGGCTTCCTTGCCGTCAACAATCCGGTGGTCATAGGATAGCGCCAGGTACATCATCGGGCGGATGACGATCTGACCACCAACAACAACCGGACGATCCTGGATCTTGTGCATGCCCAAGATACCGGACTGCGGCGCATTGAGGATCGGCGAAGACATTAGCGAACCGTAGACACCGCCATTGGTGATGGTGAACGTGCCGCCTTGCATGTCAGCCATTGACAGCGAACCATCGCGGGCAGCCTTGGCAAGACGACCGAGATCCTTTTCGACTTCCGAAATCGACATCTGGTCAGCATCGCGGATCACAGGAACGACCAGGCCCTTGTCGGTGCCGACGGCCATGCCGACATGGCAGTAGTTCTTGTAGATGATATCGGTGCCGTCGATCTCAGCGTTGACGGCAGGCAGTTCCTTCAAGGCGTGGGTGACGGCCTTGGTGAAGAAGCCCATGAAGCCCAGCTTGACGCCATGCTTCTTTTCAAAAATGTCCTTGTATTTGTTGCGCAGGCTCATCACCGCCGACATGTCCACCTCGTTATAGGTGGTCAGCATGGCAGCCGTGTTCTGGGCATCCTTCAAGCGCTTGGCGATGGTCTGGCGCAGACGGGTCATCTTGACGCGCTCTTCGCGGGATGCATCGTCGGCGGAGGACACCGGACGCGGCGCTGCAACCGGGGCCGGAGCAGCCGCCGGTGCCGAAGCGCCCTTGGCGACGGCAGCGATCACGTCACCCTTCAGCACCTGGCCACGCTTGCCGGAGCCATCCACCTGATCGGCGGAGATATTGTTTTCAGCCAGCATCTTGGCTGCGGCAGGCGCTGCTGGCATGGCAGAACCCGCAGCCGGCGCGGCAGGGGCCGCCTGGGCAGGTGTAGCAGCAGGCGCCGGGGCAGCAGCAGGAGCAGGCGCGGCCGCACCAGCCGATGCGCCTTCGGCGATCTGGCCGAGCAGAGCGCCGAGACCAACCGTTTCACCGTTCTGGGCGACGATTTCGGTCAAAACGCCCGATGCAGGACAAGGGACTTCAACCGTTACCTTGTCGGTTTCCAGTTCCACGAGCGGCTCGTCCGCCTTGACGACATCGCCGACTTTCTTGAACCAGGTGCCGACGGTGGCTTCGCTGACGGATTCACCCAGAGTGGGGACGCGGATTTCAGTGGCCATGATGATAAATTCCGTTGATCGATATGGATTTCGAGCGAAAGGGTGGACCCGGCAGCATCAGCCGCCGAGTGCGTCCTCCAGGAAGGCTTGCAACTGGGCGAGATGCTTGGACATCAGGCCTGTTGCCGGAGAGGCGGCAGCCGGACGGCCGGTATAGCGCACGCGCTGATACTTGGCGTCGATATGAGCCAGCACCCATTCCAGGTAAGGATCGATGAAGGACCAGGCCCCCATGTTCTTCGGCTCTTCCTGGCACCAGACCATTTCCGCATTGCGGAAGCGGCTGAGCTCATTGATCAGCGCCTTGGCCGGGAACGGATAGAGCTGTTCGATACGCAGCAAGTAGACATCGTCGATGCCACGCTTTTCGCGCTCTTCCAGCAGGTCATAATAAACTTTGCCGCTACACATCACCACGCGGCGGATCTTGGCATCCTTCTGGAGCTTGATCGGACCGTCCTTGATGATCTCGGCATCATCCCACAGCAGGCGATGGAACGAGCTTTCGCCTGCCATTTCCGCCAGGGTAGACTGTGCCCGCTTGTGGCGCAGCAGCGACTTCGGCGTCATCAGGATCAGCGGCTTACGGAAGTCGCGTTTCACCTGACGGCGCAGGATATGGTAGTAATTGCTCGGCGTCGTGACGTTGGCCACCTGCATATTGTCTTCGGCGCACATTTGCAGCCAGCGCTCCAGACGAGCCGAAGAGTGTTCCGGTCCCTGACCTTCATAGCCATGCGGCAGAAGGCAGACGAGGCCGGACATGCGAAGCCACTTGCGTTCACCCGACGAGATGAACTGGTCGAACACCACCTGGGCGCCGTTGGCGAAGTCACCGAACTGGGCTTCCCACAGGGTCAGCGCATTCGGGCGGGCCAGCGAATAGCCGTATTCAAAACCAAGCACAGCCTCTTCCGACAGCATCGAATTGATGACTTCGTAGCGGGCCTGGTTAGGCGCCAGGTTGGCCAGCGGAATATAGCGATCTTCGCTTTCCTGATCATAAAGCACCGAATGACGCTGGCTGAATGTGCCGCGCTCGCAATCCTGGCCAGACAGGCGGATCTTGTGGCCTTCGACAACCAGCGAACCAAAGGCCAGGGCCTCGGCCATCGCCCAATCGATGCCCTCGCCGGTCTCGATCATCTGCGCACGGTTTTCCATGAAGCGCTGGATGGTGCGATGCGCCTTGAACCCATCAGGAATTGTTGACAGCTTGCGACCAATCTCCTTCAGGGACTTCATCGGCATGGCTGTCTTGCCGCGACGCTGCTCATCGGCATTGTCGGCGGCGCGAAGACCGGACCAGACGCCATCCAACCAGTCAGCCTTGTTGGGCTTGTAGGACTGGCCGGCCTCGAATTCCTGCTCAAGATTGGCGCGCCAATCGGCCTTCATCTTTTCAAGATCGCCTTCGGTAATCACGCCTTCAGCAATCAGACGATCACCATAGACCTGAACAACCGTCTTATGGGAGCGGATTTCCTTGTACATCTTTGGCTGGGTGAACGAAGGCTCATCACCTTCATTATGGCCAAAGCGACGGTAGCAGAACATGTCCACAACCACAGGCTTGTGGAACTTCATGCGGAATTCAGTGGCCACCTTGGCGGCATAGACCACAGCTTCCGGATCGTCACCATTCACATGGAAGATCGGCGCTTCGATCATCTTGGCCACATCCGATGGATAAGGCGACGAGCGCGAGAAGCCCGGATTGGTGGTAAAGCCGATCTGGTTATTGATGATCACATGCATCGTGCCAGCCACGCGGTGACCGCGCAGACCAGACAGGCCGAGAATTTCAGCCACAACGCCCTGACCCGCAAAGGCAGCGTCACCATGCAGCAGCAGCGGCAGAACCTTGGCGCGTTCCTTCAGCGGAATCACGTCACCTTCCCAGACTTTGGCAAGCTGGTCCTGCTTGGCACGGGCCTTACCCATCACCACGGGGTTAACGATTTCCAGATGTGACGGGTTGGCCGTCAGCGACAAGTGAACCTTGTTGCCATCGAATTCGCGGTCGGACGAGGCACCCAGATGGTACTTCACGTCGCCGGAGCCTTCGACTTCATCAGGCTTGAACGAACCACCCTTGAACTCGTGGAACACGGCGCGATGCGGCTTGTGCATCACATTGGTCAGCACGTTCAGACGGCCGCGATGCGCCATGCCGAGCACAACCTCTTCGAGACCTTCCTGACCGCCGCGCTTGATGATCTGCTCCAGCGCCGGGATCAGCGATTCGCCGCCATCCAGACCAAAGCGCTTGGTGCCCTTGTACTTCACATCGATGAACTGCTCGAAGCCTTCAGCCTCAACCAGCTTTTGCAGAATGGCTTTCTTGCCCTCTACGGTAAAATCTACACCTTTATCGGGGCCTTCGATGCGCTCCTGAATCCAGGATTTTTCTTCCGGATTGGAAATGTGCATGAATTCGAAACCGAGCGTCGAGCAATAGGTACGCTCAAGAATTTCGATCATCTCACGCACGGTGGCATATTCCAGCCCCAGAACGTTATCGATGAAGATCTTGCGATCAAAATCTGCATCAGTAAAGCCGTAGGACGATGGCGACAGCTCGTTGTAATCTTCAACCGCAGTAGCAATGCCGAGCGGGTCGAGCTTGGCGTGCAAATGACCGCGCATGCGATAAGCGCGGATCATCATGATGGCGCGCACGCTATCACGGGTCGCCTGCAACACATCGGTTTCAGAAACCGGTTTGCCCGTGGTTGCGGCTGCGGCTTCTGCCTTGCCCTTGACCTTGGTTTCAATGGCCTTCTCGACCAGACCCCAATTCCCATCAAGCGCCGAAACCAGATCGGTGCGGGGTGTCAGCGGCCAATTGCTCCGCTGCCAGGAGGCTCCCTTGGCTGCCTTTTTCACGTCGCTTGGATTATCGCCCAGCGCCTTGAAGAAGGATTGCCACTCAGGCGATACCGAATTCGGATCGTCTTCGTAACGCGCATAAAGCTGCTCGATATAGATCGCATTCGATCCGTCCAGGAACGAGGTGATCTGAAACTGCTCGTTGGCTTCTTGCCTTGCCATGGTTTTTTGCGGGCCTCGTGCCCGCCTCCCGACTTGAGGTCATCACCGAACTATTCGACCGAATATTCGGCTTGTCGAATATCTGCCAGTCAAGGCTTGCGCTCGGCTGGACTTGAAATGCTTGCACGGGCAGACGCCATAAAGACGTCTACCCGCTCATCTCTATGTGGTCTCAGCCCTTGAGAACTTCAACCAGCGTCTTGCCAAGGCGGGCTGGCGAGGGCGAAACCCGAATGCCAGCCGATTCCATGGCTTCGATCTTGTCTTCCGCGCCGCCCTTGCCGCCGGAGATCACAGCGCCTGCGTGACCCATGGTGCGACCGGGAGGAGCCGTACGACCGGCGATGAAGCCAACCATCGGCTTCTTGCGGCCCTTCTTGGCTTCGTCCTTGAGGAACTGTGCAGCCTCTTCTTCAGCCGAACCACCGATTTCACCGATCATGATGATCGACTTGGTGGCTTCGTCAGCGAGGTACATTTCCAGGATGTCGATGAACTCGGTGCCCTTGACCGGGTCGCCGCCGATACCGACAGCCGAAGTCTGGCCAAGGCCTTCATTCGAGGTCTGGAACACAGCCTCATAGGTCAAAGTGCCGGAACGCGACAACACGCCAACAGACCCCTTGCGGAAGATCGAGCCCGGCATAATGCCGATCTTGCATTCTTCCGGCGTCATCACGCCTGGGCAGTTGGGGCCGATCAGGCGCGACTTGGACTTGTCGAGGCGAGCCTTGACCTTGACCATGTCGGCGACCGGAATACCTTCCGTGATGCAGACGATCAGCGGAATTTCAGCTTCGATGGCTTCGATGATCGCAGCAGCAGCGCCGGCTGGCGGAACGTAGATTACCGATGCATTTGCACCCGTCACGTCCTTGCCTTCGGCAACAGATGCGAAGATCGGCAGGGTTTCGCCCTTGGAGCCGGTCCAGTTGCTGCCACCCTTGGAAGGATGAATACCGCCGACCATCTTGGTGCCATAATAGGCAAGCGCCTGTTCGGTATGGAAAGTGCCGGTCTTGCCGGTCAGGCCCTGTACGAGAACCTTGGTGTCTTTATTGATCAGAATCGACATTACTCGGCTTCCTCTTCCTCGAATTCGAGGGGTTCAAATGCCTCAAAGGCGTCATTGGAAAAGCGATAGCCCATGCCCTTGGCTGGCTTCTGCGTCAGCTGCTTCTCAAGGCTCTTGGACCATTGGGTAAAGAACCAATCGAACTGGCCGTCGCCCTTGGCAATGGCAAGCTCGCCCTTCCAGACAAAGAGGCTCGCATCCTTGGACTTGTCAGCGAAATAGGCGAGCGCATCGTCATTGTCGTTGAAATGCACCCAGCGTTCGGCGACGTCGCCATCGGTTGGAAGCTCACTGTCGAAGCAGACGAAGTAGCACAGATTGATATCTGTCTCATTCGGGCCAAAAGGCTGGCGCTTCACGGTCTTGGATGTATCAGCCATCAGATCACGCTGCCTTCACGGCTGCGACGATCTTCTGCGCAGCATCGTCCAGATCATCCGCCGAAATGACGTTGAGACCGGATTCGTTGATGATTTTCTTGCCCAGCTCGACATTGGTGCCTTCGAGGCGAACAACGAGTGGAACGGTGAGGCCGACGTCCTTGACGGCAGCCAGAACGCCTTCGGCAATCACATCACACTTCATGATGCCGCCGAAGATGTTGACCAGAATGCCCTTCACAGCCGGATCAGCCGTGATGATCTTGAAGGCTGCCGTGACCTTTTCCTTGGTCGCGCCGCCACCAACGTCGAGGAAGTTTGCCGGCTCAGCACCGTAGAGCTTGATGATGTCCATGGTTGCCATGGCAAGACCTGCACCGTTGACCATGCATCCGATATTGCCGTCGAGAGCAACATAGGCCAGATCATACTTGGAGGCTTCGATTTCCTTGGCGTCTTCTTCCGTCTTGTCGCGAAGCGCTACAACGTCTTCGTGGCGGAACAGAGCGTTGCCGTCGAAAGACATCTTCGCATCGAGAACGCGCATACGGCCGTTCTTCATGACGATCAGCGGGTTCACTTCCAGAAGCGCCATGTCCTTTTCGACAAAGGCCTTGTAGAGGATCGGGAACAGCTTTTCAGCGTCAGCCTTGGCTTCGCCTTCGAGCTTCAGAGCCGCAGTCAGGGCTTCGAGATTGGCAGCCGTTACACCAGCTTCTGGATCAATCGCAACGCTGATGATCTTTTCCGGGGTGTCGTGGGCAACCGTTTCAATGTCCATGCCGCCTTCGGTGGAAACCACGAAAGCAACCTGACCAACAGCGCGGTCTACGAGCAGCGACAGATAAAGTTCGCGTTCGATGTCTGCACCGTCTTCGATGTACAGGCGGTTCACCTGCTTGCCAGCAGGGCCGGTCTGGTTGGTCACCAGCGTGTTGCCGAGCATTTCAGCAACATGCGACTTCACTTCGTCGATCGAGAACGCCAGGCGAACGCCGCCCTTGGCATCCTGGCCGAGTTCTTTAAACTTGCCCTTGCCGCGACCACCAGCGTGAATCTGGCTCTTGACGACATAAAGCGGGCCAGGAAGCTGCTTTGCGGCGGCTTCGGCTTCATCAGCGGAAAAGATTGCCACACCTTCGGCAACCGGAGCACCAAAGCTCTTCAGCAGAGCCTTGGCCTGATATTCATGAATATTCATCGTCTGGTCCTGTGTTCGGAGCAATTCCAGAACCAGCGGCCATGCCGCCCGGCTCAGAACTGCGTTAAAACCATGCGCGGCTGCGCCATCATCCGCAGATGAAGGCGCAGCCGCCAAAGGCGATTACTTGAGAGCCGGAGCGATATTGATGCAGGCTTCGCAGAGACCGGCGACAGCGCCGACCGACTTCTGGAAAGCCGCTTCTTCGTCCTTGTTCAGTTCGATCTCGATGACGCGTTCGACCCCGCCAGCACCGATCACCGTGGGCACGCCGACATACATATCCTTGACGCCGTACTGACCGGTCAGGTGTGCAGCGCAAGGCAGAACGCGCTTCTTGTCCTTGAGGTAGGATTCGGCCATTTCGATCGCCGAGGCAGCCGGGGCGTAGAAAGCGGAACCGGTCTTCAACAGGCCGACGATTTCGGCGCCGCCATCACGGGTACGCTGGATGATCTCTTCCAGGCGTTCAGCGGTGACCCATCCCATCTTGACCAGATCGGTCAGCGGAATGCCACCGACCGTGGAGTAACGAGCCAGCGGCACCATTGTGTCGCCATGGCCGCCAAGCACGAAAGCCGTGACGTCCTGAACCGAAACATTGAATTCTTCAGCCAGGAACAGGCGGAAGCGCGAGCTGTCGAGCACGCCAGCCATGCCGACAACCTTGTTGGCCGGAAGGCCGGAGAACTTCTGCAACGCCCAGACCATGGCATCAAGCGGATTGGTGATGCAGATCACGAAGGCGTTGGGGGCATATTTCTTGATGCCAGCGCCAACCTGTTCCATGACCTTGAGGTTGATGCCGAGCAGGTCGTCGCGGCTCATGCCGGGCTTGCGCGGCACACCAGCGGTGACGATGCAGACATCCGCACCTTCGATGGCGGCGTAGTCGCTCGAACCGGTCAGCTTGGCATTGAAGCCTTCAACGGGCGACGACTGCGCAATGTCGAGACCCTTACCCTGCGGTACGCCATCGGCAATATCGAACAGGACGATGTCGCCCAGTTCCTTCAAGCCAGCCAGATGGGCCAGCGTACCACCGATCATTCCAGAACCAATAAGTGCGATCTTGTTGCGCGCCATTGAAGTGCTTCCTTTTAGATCCAAAACCAAGTCGGCCCTCCAATAGAGTGACCGGCCTTTGGGCCATTCGCATAGCGCGACCTGGAAAAAAGCGCAACCGATATTTATGAGAGCATATTTTTCAATCGTTTAGACTATAAAATTCTTACGTAAAGGTAAGATATTAAGTCATCAATTCTTCACATTTCCGCAATGCGGCCTGCATGCGCTTCAAGATATTCACGGCTACGCATCTCAAACAGCCGCGATGCTGTCCGGTCGAATTCGAACCCTTCGGTTCCCTTTCTCGCCGTCAACAAGGCTTCGGGCTCAGCCGCAGCGCTGGCATGCACCCGCACATGATGGTCATAGAGTGCGTCGATCAGGATGATGAAGCGCTTTGTCTGATTGCGTTTTTCAGGCCCGAGATAGGGAATATGATCGACGAAGATTGTATGAAACCGGTTGGCAAGCGCCAAATAATCGGACGCACCCAGCGGCTGCTCGCACAGCTCGGCAAACGTGAAGCGGGCCATTTTTCCAACGGCCCGCTTCACCGGCAAAAGCCTGCCCTTCATTTCGATATCCAGCGGCTTTTCCAGGCGGCCTGCGGTCATCATTTTCCAGGCACGGTCCATTTCCCGATCCGCTACAGCATCTGCCGGAGAGAGATAGATCGGCAGCTGGTCGGCCTTTTCCAGCCGGTAATCGGTCGGCGAATCGAGCGAGAGGATCTCGACATATTGCTTGAGCAAGCCAATGAACGGCACAAACAGACCCCGGTTCAACCCATCCGGATAAAGATTGTCCGGCTCGACATTGGAGGTCGCCACCAGAATGCAGCCGCGAGCGAAAAGCTCGGTAAACAACCGCGACAGGATCATTGCATCGGCAATATCGGTAACGGTGAATTCATCGAAGCACAAAAGCCCGGCCTCAGTAGCCAGTTGCTCCGCAACCGGCGGCACGGGATCGGCCTGTTTTGTCTCGCCATTTTTGAGTTTCTGCCGATGGATGTGAATGCGATTATGCACATCGGCCATGAATTCATGAAAATGCGCCCGCCGCTTCTTTTCCACGGGCGCCATGCGAAAGAACAGGTCCATCAGCATGGTTTTGCCACGCCCGACGCTGCCATGCACATAAAGCCCCATGATTTTGGTTTGGGGCGCTCGATGCCGCGCAAAGATCCAGCCAAGCGCCGAGGACTTCTTCGCTGGCTTGCGTTCTTTCAATTGGAGAAGGATACGATCAAGCCGGGCGGCAACCGCCATCTGGGCGGGGTCGGCCATCAGTTCCCCCGACAGGGTCCGCGCCTTCAGATCCTCGCTGACGCTGAGGGCATAATCGGGCACAGGCTGCATGTCGAACTCCGCGGGGGATATAGGCCCGCCCCCTATCGCATCAAAGGGCAGGCATCAGAATGAAGGGTGGCTCAGCCCACCCTTACCGGCTGAGGCTGACAGGCTGACCAGCGCTGGTGGAGCCGTTGAAGCGATTGTCTGCTGTCTTGTAGAGTGTGCCGATCACATTGCCGTCGCGATCCTTCAGCATCAACTGCTTGTTGGCGACGTCCCAGGCGCCCATCGTCGTCAGCGGGCCGACGCAACCGCGCGTACCGCCGCGCGATCCACCACCCAGATTGGTGAGGGTCAGGAACATGTCGCAGCTGGACTGGCCATTGGCCACACGCCAATTGCCAACCATCTGTTCCTTGGTGAAATCGAGCGAGCTACCCGGCGGCGGCGCGTTCGGTGTCAAGGCAGCGCTCTGGTTAGACGTGGGAGCGACCGGAAACTGGCTCGCACCTGGAGGCGGCAATTGCCCCGACTGGACTTGAGGCACCGGCTGTGCCTGCAAAGGCGGCAGTGACGAGGAACCGTAATCGCTTGACGTACGCTGACACCCGGCAAGAGAAAGCACGACCATCAAACCCGTCGCCGCAAATTTCAGTTTCATCCTAACACTCCCGGTTGCTTCATCATCGTCAGCTTTCGCCTTTCGGCGGCAGCTATCATGCACCAAACGCCCGGAAACTAGCGCCAAAGCTGGTTTGAAATCAAGGCAGAAGCCTCTTCAATGGCAAGCAAATAGCGCGTTTGCGTCCAGAAGATCGATATTTTCATTACAAAACCACGTGAGATGCAGCCAATAGCGCCGCCAGAGCCTGTCGCAACCGCGACAGCAGCCCGCCCGCGCCACTCACATGATGAGACATTGAAGATGGATCATCCTGTTTCTTTTGCAAATATCTCAAGCAAGCAATGCATTTGAGATATTTGGAATGCCTTCAAGGCGAGGATGCCTGAGCATCTTCGCCTTGGCTTGACCTCGTCGGGCAACCTGCGTCAAACGCGGCGCTCGACCATCATTTTCTTGATTTCGGCAATCGCCTTGGCCGGATTGAGGCCCTTTGGACAGACTTGCGCGCAATTCATGATCGTATGGCAGCGATAGAGCCGGAAGGGATCTTCCAGATTATCCAGACGCTCGCCCTTGGCCTCATCACGGCTGTCGATCAACCAGCGATAGGCTTGTAGCAGCACGGCGGGGCCGAGATAGCGATCACCATTCCACCAATAGCTCGGGCAAGAAGTCGAGCAGCAAGCGCACAGAATGCACTCATAAAGGCCGTCCAGCTTCTGCCGGTCGTCATGGCTCTGCTTCCATTCCTTAACCGGCGTCGGAGACACCGTTTTCAGCCAGGGCTCGATAGAGCGGTGCTGGGCATAGAAGTTGGTCAGGTCGGGAACCAGATCCTTGACCACAGGCATATGCGGCAGAGGATAGACCTTCACGGTCCCTTTCACCTCGTCGGTCCCCTTGGTGCAGGCCAGCGTGTTGGTGCCATCGATATTCATCGCGCAGGAGCCGCAAATGCCCTCACGACAGGACCGGCGGAACGTCAGTGTCGGATCGATCTTGTTCTTGATATAGAGAAGACCGTCGAGAACCATCGGACCGCAATCGTCCATATCGACATAATAGGTGTCGAGGCTTGGATTTTTGTCGTCATCGGGGCTCCAGCGATAGATCTGGTATTCCCGCAGGTTCTTGGCACCTGAAGGCTTTGGCCAGACCTTGCCCGGCTTGATCTGAGAATTCTTGGGAAGCGTCAGTTCAACCATGTCGATATCCTCACATCAGTAAACGCGGGCCTTGGGCTCGATCTTCTTGGGATCGATCCCATCCGCCAGAAGCTCGGTGTGTACAGGACGGTAATCCAGCTTCACATCGCCTGCCTCATTGACCCAGGCCAGTGTGTGCTTGCGCCAGTTGACGTCGTCGCGACCACCATAAGGACCGTCGACAAAATCCTCGCGGGCATGCGAACCACGGCTTTCCTTGCGTGCTTCTGCGCCATAAACCGTGGTAATGGCATTGGCCATCAGATTGTGCAGTTCCAGGGTTTCCACCAGATCGGAATTCCACACCAGCGACCGGTCCGTCACCTTGATGTCTGGCATTTCCTTCCAGATCTCCGAGATACGACGGCAGCCGCTTTCCAGCGCTTCCTGGGTACGGAACACGGCAGCGTCTTCCTGCATGGCGCGCTGCATCTTGTCGCGCAGCACGGCTGTTGGCGTCGAGCCGCTGGAATGGCGGATGGCGTCAAACCGCTCCATGATCTTATCGCAGGCAGCGACGTTCAGTGCAGGGATCGGCGAGACCCGATCGATCACTTCCGCCGCACGGATGGCCGCAGCACGGCCAAACACCACGAGGTCGATCAGGGAGTTGGAGCCAAGACGATTGGCGCCATGCACCGAAGCGCAACCGGCTTCACCGACAGCCATCAGGCCCGGTGCGATCCGCTCGGGATTTTCAGCATCGGCGTTCAGCACTTCGCCCCAGTAATTGGTCGGAATGCCACCCATATTGTAGTGAACGGTCGGCAGAACCGGGATCGGTTCGCGGGTCACATCGACGCCGGCAAAAATCTTGGCGCTCTCGGAAATGCCCGGCAGGCGCTCATGCAGAACGGCCGGATCGAGATGGTCGAGATGCAGGTAGATATGATCCTTGTTCTTGCCAACGCCGCGGCCCTCGCGGATTTCCAGGGTCATGCAGCGCGAAACCACGTCACGCGAGGCAAGATCCTTCGCCGATGGGGCATAGCGCTCCATGAAACGCTCACCCTCGGAATTGACCAGATAGCCGCCTTCGCCGCGCGCGCCTTCGGTGATCAGACAGCCAGCACCGTAAATACCGGTCGGGTGGAACTGAACGAATTCCATGTCCTGAAGCGGCAGACCGGCGCGGGCAATCATGCCGCCGCCATCGCCGGTGCAGGTATGAGCCGACGTTGCCGAGAAATAAGCGCGACCATAACCGCCGGTCGCCAGCACCACCATCTTGGCGGAGAAGCGATGGATCGTGCCGTCATCGAGGTTCCAGGCCACGACGCCGGTGCAACGGCCATCCTCGGCCATGATCAGGTCGAGGGCGAAATATTCGATGAAGAATTCGGCATTATGCTTCAGGGATTGACCGTAAAGCGTATGCAGAATGGCGTGGCCGGTCCGGTCGGCGGCAGCACAGGTGCGCTGTACCGGCGGACCTTCGCCGTAATTCTGCATATGGCCACCGAACGGACGCTGATAGATTTTGCCTTCCTCGTTACGCGAAAAGGGCACGCCGTAATGTTCAAGCTCATAGACCGCCTTTGGCGCTTCCATGGCCAGATATTGCATGGCGTCCACGTCGCCCAGCCAGTCCGAGCCTTTGACGGTATCGTAAAGATGCCACTGCCAGCAATCCGGCGTCATGTTGTTGAGCGAAGCAGCAATGCCGCCCTGGGCTGCAACCGTGTGGGAGCGGGTCGGGAAAACCTTGGTGATACAGGCGGTCTTGAACCCCTGCTCGGCCATGCCGAGCGTGGCGCGCAGGCCAGCGCCACCGGCGCCGACAACGACCACGTCATAAGCGTGATCGACATAGGTATAACTGCGGCCATTGATGGTTGGGCCGGCCTTGGAAGAAGAACTTGTCGCTGCCATGATGAATTATCCTACAAACGCGATCTTGAGGATGGCGAAAAGACAGAGCGCACCCGTGATGACCACGAAAAATGTGTTGAGCATCATCAGCCCCATCTTCATAACTTCGTTATGAATATAGTCGGCGATGATTTCCTGCATGCCGATCTTCATGTGGATCAGGCCGGAAAGCACGACCAGTCCCATGATAACAGCCACGAGAGGGTTCGACAAAGCGGACACGACATCGGCATAGGGTGCGCCGGCATGGGTCAGCATGAAAATGATGAAGAATAGCATGAGCGGCACGTTGGCGATGGCCGTCAGGCGCTGGCGCCAGAAGTGCTCCGTGCCGTCCTTTGCGGAGCCGAGACCGCGAACTTTACCGAGCGGTGTACGCATATCCATGATTAAAATCCCTCAGCGGATGATGAACGCGACGACCCAGACCAGAACGGTCAGGACGACGGATGCAACGGCTGTCGCCTTGGCGAGCTTGGTGTTGAAGTGTTTCTCCAGACCATAGCCCAGGTCCCATGCGAAATGGCGCATGCCACCCAGCATGTGGTGGATCAGCGCCCAGCTGAAGCCGAACAGAATGATCTTGCCGATGAACGTCCCCATGAACCAGGAGACCCAGTCGTAATAATCCGCTCCCGTCGAGGCGGCGATCAGCCACCAGGCAACCAGCGCGGTCCCAAAATACAAGGCTCCGCCGGTAATGCGATGCACGATGGACATCAACATTGTCGGAACAAGCTTGTAGATTTGCAGATGCGGCGACAAAGGCCGTTGTTTTGTCACGTTCGCCATCTCGTCCTCACGGCGTTCAAGTGCATTCCACCTTTGGAATGGAAGGGATATAGGGCGCTCCTTGATGGAGTGCAGTGCGTCAAATTGGACCTTTAATCCTCCGATTGATGCAGGACAAGGCGGATTTGAAACTGGCTTTCAATTTAATCGATTGGCAAGTCCCTGATCACGCGCCTCTCCAACCAAAGACGTACGGCGCGACAATAAACAGCAGTTATTAAGAAAATCGACCAGATAGCTGGAATGACTTGATTTTCCCACGGCTCGAATTAATCTCTTATTAACCACGTTTTGATGGGGACCGGAGAAAAAACCTTGCCTGCCACTGGTAAAATCACCCGTATCAAAGCACCCGTCCTGGCCTTGGCCTGCGGTTGTTTGCTGGCCCAAGCCGCTTATGCGGGCGGCGCAAATGATGGTTCCGCTTATCATGGCCAGCAGAGAAGGTCGCATGCCGGTTCAGCGGCGGGATCGATCACAGGGATCGGCACCCCCGGCGGCACCTATACTTTTGGTGTTTCTGCCTGGCGCTACGACAGGAGCGGCCAAAACACCACCCCTTTGGCACCAAAGGCCAAGATCATCGACGTCAAAGCGCAGCTGGAAGCCTCACCCTGCACCTATGAAGCAGGCGTTTGCATCATACGCCCCTGACCGATGCGGACCCATCAGCAAAATCTCCAGACGGTGGTTTTCTTCACCTCGCTGTCTTCAAGCATCCGCGTGACCGGAACCTGATAGGTCGCCAAGGCCTGCATCCGATCAGT